>DDIS01000005.1:0-16331 GCA_002338615.1 Proteobacteria bacterium UBA1844
ATGTGTTCGGAATAATCTGTAAACTATGTGTCGCTAAGGACAAAGGCTCCTCCTTGCGAGGGGCCTTTCTTTTTTGGTGTGTCTGGATGCCGATGAGAACTCCTGTTCGATAAAACGCATCAGCGTTTTAGACGCCGCAGGCGCCCCGCAGGGGTGAGGATCGGCCCGGGCCGATCCGAATCAATCTCTCCGGGCGCGCCATTGAGTCAAAGGCGTATTCCAGTCACATGGTTTGCATCTTTTACCGTAATGACCAGGTCGGCCTAGTGCCACGGTCCCAGGCGCTCACGGTCGGTAAGCGCAAAGCGCATAGTGATTTGCAGGCCACCTCCAGGTCGATTGACGGCCACCAGCTCGCCTCCAACTTGTTTGAGCACCCGCTTGGTTATTGCCAATCCAATCCCGGCACCAGGCTGATTCGTGTCGATGCGATAGAACGGTTCAAAGATCTTGTCCAGATCGTTGGCTGGAACGCCAGGCCCGTTATCCGTAACCGTAACGACACCGGGCTTACTGCCACTGCTCGCAATGCTCACTTGACCCCCGGGCGGGGTGTGCTGAATCGCGTTGCGAACGACGTTCTCTATGGCACTGAAAATAACGTCGGGATTGCCCTTAACGATCGTGTCATCGCCTGGATCCGGATACTGTATCTGAATGCCGCGCGCATCGGCCTCAAATTCTGCGTCCTTGACAATCCGATCAATGACCTCGACCAATGACGTCGATTCATTCGAGTCCGGCAATTGTTCCGCTCGGGCCAATGCAAGCACTTGGGACGACAGCGCCTCAATGCGTTCTATTTCATAGCGAATGCGCTCAAGCTGTTGAGGGGAGCTGTCGGGCTTTCGCTCCAGAAGCTCGGTCGCGATTTGCAAGCGCGTCAACGGCGCGCGCAGCTCGTGCGCGATATTACGAAACATCTCAAGGCGCGTACGTGACTGCTGGTCGAGTTCTTCAGCCATACGATCAAACCGGGCGGCGAGCTGACCGATTTCATCCCGCGTATGGGCGCTCTTACCGACACGCGATGTCATGTCGCCGGCTGCCACCTTGGCGGCAGTTTCGGAAATGCGGGCGACAGGACGTGTGAGGGATCGGCTCAGCAACCAGAAACTGAACAAGCTGATTGCTGCGGCCAGGCCGAGTACAGCCCAGCGGCCGCTGCCGGCGAGAAGAAATCCGAATCGCTCTCGCGAAGCGGGTCCGGGCATAGCAAGAAGCATTCGGCCGTCTGCCGTGACCAGCAATGACTGACGCAAGCGCCGCGAATTGCGATCCGAATCGCGCCGGTCGCGTCTATGTTCCGAAATCGAGGACCAGATATGTTGCGCACGCCTGTGCACAGGTTCAGGAAGCGGGCGATCAAGCAGGTCTTTGATATTCCTATCAATGAGATACACGGTTTTCCTGGGCGGGAAATTCTCAGGATTGGCAATATGATCTTTAAGTCCCTCGATTCCCTCAAGCTGCAGAATGGCTTGCAGCTGCTCGTCAATCTCGCGGGGATCGGCGAACGAGTAGGGAGACTGTTCATCTGCAATCCGGAAGCTGACAAAAATACTGACAGCAAGTATGGCCAGTGTTGTCAGCCAGAATGCGCCGAATAGCTTCCAGAACAAAGAGCGCATGTCAGTCGATCACCAGGCGATAACCGGCCCCGCGTACGCTGCGAATGGCTAGCGGTGCGCGGGTCGCCTTGGCCAGCTTGTTCCGCAAATGACTGACGTGCGTGTCCAGCGCCCGGTCGTAGGGACTCAGCTCACGGCCCAGCGCGACCTGTGTTAGTTCCTCGCGACTGACGATTTCGCCGTGGCGAGATGCCAGTGATTCGAGAATGCGCAATTCCGCACCGGTAAGTGGCAAAATTACTCCGTCCAGCTGAGCTCGCTCTTTTGAAAGATCGATGGTGAGCGGCCCGGCTTGTGTCGTCGAGCCCGCGTCGGTGGGTCTTGCTTGCGTAAGTCGACGGAGGATTGCCTGAATACGAAGCACGAGCTCACGGGCCACGAAGGGCTTTGCAAGATAATCGTCCGCGCCAGCTTCCAGGCCGAGAACTCGATCATCGTCCTCGCCCATAGCGGTCAGCATAAGCACGGCAACCTGCGACGTTTCGCGAAGTTTGCGCAGCGTCGTAATGCCATCGTCACCCGGCATCATTACATCCAGGATAACCAGGTCTGGTCGTTCTTCGCGCTCCTTCTGCAGTCCTTCAGACCCTTTGCCAGCAACGCTACAGTCATAGCCTTCGGTCTGCAGCAGTTCCGAAAGCATCTCGGTGAGTGCGCGGTCGTCGTCTATGAGAAGAATTTTCGCAGGTTCGTTCATGCAGTGATCTTATACAAGCATGCGACACGAATCTCGCCTGCAGGGCGTTCCAGGCGGCTTCGAAACTTAAGATTTATTGAGTTCCCGGCCAAAACGCCGCAGCTTGAGCAAACTTAAGACTTCCGCGATGGCGCCTCTGGCAGTATTTCGCCTTAGCTAATGCACAGTTTATAGACGACAGGAGATACACATGAGAACCAAGACAGTTTTCGCAGTAGCCGCCCTTGCCGCGCTCGGCGCAACAGCCGTGTACGCAGACAAAGGTATGAAGGATGCTGATGCAGACGGTGACGGCTTCGTGTCACTCGACGAATTTAAGTCGGCACATAGCGCCCGGATCGAAGAACATTTCATGCGCATGGACACCAATGCTGACGGTCTGCTCTCTGAGGAAGAGATGACAGCCGCAAAGAAAGACCGCCGCGCCAATCATCGCAAGCAGCGTAGTGATCAACGCCACGACAAGAGAAACCCGGAGGAAACTTTTAAACGACTCGACGTTGACAATAATGGCAGCCTGTCATTCGAGGAACTCGACGGCAAGCACTTTAGCCCGGATGTGGCTATGTTTCAGGCCGCGGACGCAGACGGAAGCGGTGAGCTGAATGCAACCGAGATGCATGCCATGATGCAGGCCCGATGGGAAGAGCGTCACGGCGCAGATAACAACAACGACGACTAGGTTGTGTATTGTCGGGCGAAATTGCAACGAAGGTCCTCTACCAGGCAATAGGAACTAATTTATAGAAACGTTCGTTGAGGCTTCAGGCAGATCGTGGGGAGTTCGACAACGGATGTGCAAATGAACGGATTCTCGCTGATACGACGACCCACGCTCTGGACTATCAGCCAGTCGAGAGGGCGCCCGCCCGGTGCTCTTGCGGACTAAGACCGCGGACGCGCTTGAAAGTAGCGCTAAATGCGAATGGGGTCGAATAGCCGACCTTTTCGGCCACCGTACCGACTGTTTCACCCGGTTGGCACAACAGGTCGGCCGCCAGTGCCATTCGCCAGTGTTTCAGGAAAGTCATGGACGGCTCGCCCACCAGATTATGAAAGCGGCGCGCCAGTGACGCTCGAGAAGCACCTGATTCTGCTGCCAACGTTTCCAGCGTCCACGGATGAGCGGGGTCGTCGTGCATGATGCGCAGCGCACGTTCGATGATTCGGTCGCCTTGATGGCGCCACCAGTCAGGGCGTTTTGCATCTTGTTGCGCGAACCAGGCTTTGAGTACAGCCGTCAGTAACAGATCGAGCAACCGATCCAGTACTGCTGCCTGCCCCGGTTCGTCTTTGACAACCTCGTCGCGGAGCAACGGAACAAGGGGGGACTCCCAGTCGACATGTGACATCGATAACACTGGCGGCAGGGCGCGCAACAAACGATCACTGATGTCACTAAGATGTTCGTAGGCACCGACGAGAAAAACCGTCGAACCCTCCGGATCGTTGCCCCATGTTCGTACGCCGTGAGTCATTTCCTCGAGCACAGAATTTCCTTCCAGATCGCAGCAGCGCTGGCCTGGGTGTATCACCGCGGTTGGTGGAGTTGTGGGTGAGTCGGCAACATTGTAGTGACCCGGTGCACGGGTAACGGCAATGTCCCCTGGGCCGAGCCTGACCGGCTCACCATCGTCGGGTACAACCCATGTATCGCCCGACACGCCGGCGATCAGTGTGATCGGCGACTCGGCCAGTATTCTCAACGACCACGGTGAACTCATCACTGTGCGCAGGGCGAAGGCGCCGCGCGCTCGCGGTGCGTCCAACAGTCCACCTAACGTATCCATCGGCTCA
Organism: Proteobacteria bacterium UBA1844; assembly: GCA_002338615.1. GTDB lineage: Bacteria > Pseudomonadota > Gammaproteobacteria > Steroidobacterales > Woeseiaceae > UBA1847. Next base: position 4,126 of record DDIS01000005.1, read on the forward strand.
TATTAGACGAACGCGTATGAAATTGAACGGCCTGAGAATGTTTCTGCAAGCGCAGCACGCGTAGCGTAGGCCCCTGAAGAGATCGAGCTGAATCTCAGCGTCAACCATTCACCAGGAGAGAGCCATGGGCAACGGAACAGGCAGCAACAATCCCGCTGGGGACACAATCCTCGTGCTCGGTGGTACCGGAAAAACCGGTCGCCGCGTCGCAGACCGACTTAAAGCGCGCGGGATCAATACCCGCATAGGGTCCAGGTCCGCGGATCTGCCTTTCGATTGGAATGACAAAGGGACCTGGGACGCAGCTCTCGACGGCGCGACCGCAGTCTATATTACGTACGCACCCGATTTGGCTATTCCGGGCGCCACCGACTCTGTTCGTGCATTCGTCGGGAAAGCGGTAGCGGCGGGCGTCCTGAGACTAGTGCTCCTGTCGGGACGCGGCGAGGAGGAGGCACAAGCTTGTGAGCGAATCATTCAGGAAGCCGGCGTCGAATGGACCGTCGTTCGTTCGAGTTGGTTTAATCAGAACTTCTCCGAGGGTGAGTTCCTGGGCATGGTTCTTGACGGCGCGATTACGCTGCCAGCCGCCGATGTTGCAGAGCCATTCATCGATGTAAACGATATTGCGGACGTAGTCGTTGCCGCATTAACCGAGGAAGGACATAACTACGAAGTCTACGAAGTCACGGGCCCCCGCATGCTGACCTTCACCGAGTTGGCGGCGGAAATCTCCAGGGCCGCCGATCGGGACGTAAAATTCGTCCCGATTTCAAAAGAGGCGTTCGCCGCCGCCATTGCAGAATCCGGTGCGCCGGACGACGTCATCTGGTTGTTGAATTATCTTTTCTCGACCGTGCTTGATGGCCGCAATGCGTACCTGACCGATGGCGTCCAGCGCGCGCTCGGGCGAGCGCCAAGAGAATTTTCCGACTATGCACGCAGGATCGCCGCGACCGGTGTCTGGAAAGCGGTTGCTTGACCTCCAAAACCGATTGCACAAAAAAGGTGTCAGACACCTTTTTCAAAAAAGGTGTCAGACACCTTTTTTGCCTTTTTTGTGCGATCTTTACCGTCGTGCGATCGCGTCACGCAGGCGCTCGTCCTGCGCCTGTATCTCCTCGCCGAAATCCTCGGCTTCGTACAAGGGACGAATCTCGATTTCGGATTCCTCTCCGGGCATCGGATCCGGACAACGGCGAACCCACTCGACCGCCTCTTCAATCGACTTCACCTGCCAGATCCAGAAACCGGCGACGAGTTCCTTGGTCTCTGCGAAGGGGCCGTCGATGACTGTCCTCTTTCCGCTGGAAATACGCACACGCTTGCCCTTGCTGCTCGGGCGAAGGCCATCCCCCGCAAGCATGACGCCTGCCTTCACCAGCTCCTCGTTGAACTTACCCATCTCCTCAAACAGGGTCGCATAGCCGGCGGGCGCTTCCGGATCGCCAGGCAGAATGCCCGCTTCGGAATTTTTCGTTGCCTTGATCATCACTATTACTCGCATTGCTGTCTCTCCTTGGTATCTTCCGAGAAATACTGCTTTGCAGGCAGCCTGGATTTCCCTCTAGTCGTTTCGGCGGCGTGAATTTCGACTCCGGGCGAGGAAAATGTGCCAAAAAGGTGTCTGACACCTTTTCGGTACCAAAAAGGTGTCTGACACCTTTTCGGTACCAAAATAGCGCACAATCGCGAGATCGTGGTTGCGCACTTAAAGCTATGAAAAGAAGCACACACATATTTGCAGGTATGCTGTTATTGCTTGTCATTGGCGCGGTGTTCTACGTCTCGCAAATGTCGGAACATTTGCCCGACAATCAGGTATCTGCGCGTGACTATAAAAATGCTACTTACACCGTCGCAGGTGAAAAAGTCAGGTTGGTGAACGGTAGATCGGAAACGGCGGTTGCGCCGGGGTCGGCATCAAGAATGGAAACAAGATATTTTGGTAACGAGATCTCTAAAGACCTGGACGGCGATGGCAGAGACGATATTGCCTTTCTGATTACACAAAACAGCGGAGGCTCGGGGACGTTTTTCTATGTAGTAGCGGCCGTAAACAAGGAGCATGGGTACGAGGGATCGGACGCGGTACTTCTTGGTGATCGCATAGCGCCACAAGCCACCGAATCGGGCCCCGGCAAGTCTATCATCGTCAACTATCTGGATCGTTTGCCGAATCAGCCCATGACCGCCGCTCCTTCAGACGGAAAAAGCATGCGATTAATTCTTGATGCAAGAACAATGCAGTTCGGCGTCTTTCACAGCGGTGCTCGAAAAGACACGAGCCTCTAGGTTTACGTCCAAGGGCGAACTCGTCCTTGCGTTTGATGCCGGCAAGGGGACCGCTACATTTAAATAGCGCCAGCTCAATTCGCAACCATGGAAACCTATGCCACAACGAGTATGCAGTTTATGAGTGATTATTTCGGGAGTTCAGGTATGCGCTACGTCGTATTGGTGCTACTGGCAATGACAAGTACGCAAGTATTTGCCGCAGAGAAGCTGCTTGGCTTCGATGAGGACGGCAGCACGGCGCAACGCGCGCTTGAGTCACGTTTCGATCAGCACATTAGTGCTGATGAGCAGACGGAGTGGTTGCGGCGGCTTTCGGCGCGCCCGCACCATGTAGGTTCGAGCGCGGGCAAAGCCAACGCGAAATACATCGCGGACCTGCTGAAGTCATGGGGCTACGACGTCGAAATAGCCGAATACCAGGTTTTGCTGCCAACGCCCGAAACACGTGAACTGGAGCTGTTGTCACCGGGGCATTACACCGCCGGGCTGGAAGAAGACAGTCTGAGCGAGGATCCGAGCACCTCGGTGCGTGATGAATTGCTGCCACCCTACAACGCGTTTTCGACAGACGGCGAGGTCGAAGGGGAGCTGGTATTCGTGAACTACGGAATACCTGAAGATTACGAGACGCTGAAGCGGTACGGAATCAGCGTCGAGGGCAAGATCGCGATTGCGAAATACGGTAAGTCCTGGCGCGGCATCAAGCCGAAACTCGCTGGCGAGAACGGGGCGATCGCAACCATTATCTACTCGGATCCTGGTGACGACGGCTATGCCGCGGGCGATGTCTATCCTGTGGGGCCATTCAAGCATGAAAGCGCGGTGCAGCGCGGTTCTGTCATGGACATGCCAACCTATCCCGGCGACGTACTGACTCCGGGCATCGGTGCGACCAGGAATGCAAAGCGGCTGGCTATTGACGACGCACCGACCATAACGAAAATTCCCGTGTTGCCCATTTCCGAGCGTGATGCGCTGCCACTCTTGTCGGCCATGGGCGGCGCTGTCGCGCCTCTGGAATGGCGCGGTGCGTTGCCTATTACCTATCACATGGGTCCCGGGCCTGCGCGTGTGCGCATGAAGCTGAAATTCAACTGGCAAACGGTAACCGCCTACAACGTCATCGCGAGACTCGAGGGCAACGAGTTCCCCGGGCAATGGGTTATACGCGGTAATCATCACGATGGCTGGAACCATGGCGCCGCCGATCCCGTTTCGGGTCTTGTCGCCATGCTTGCCGAAGCCAAAGCGGTTGCAACGCTGGCGAGGGCAGGCCAGAGGCCTGCGCGAACCATCATCTATGCCGCGTGGGACGCGGAAGAGCCAGGACTCATTGGCTCAACGGAATGGGCAGAGGATCACGCAGACGAGCTGAAACAGCATGCCGTTGCCTATTTGAACACCGACGGTAACAGTCGCGGTTTCGTCAGTATCGGCGGCAGTCATACCCTGGAGCGGTTCTTCGATGAGATCATCAGCGATGTCGACGATCCGCAAACCGGCGTCAGCCTGAAGGAACGCCGCAAAGCTGCGCTCACGGTCAATGCGGACAACGACAAGGAAAAACAGGAGGCCGCACGTGACACGCTGCGCCTGTATCCGATGGGCTCCGGGTCGGATTACACGCCTTTCCTGCAGCACCTCGGCATCGCCTCGGCGAACTTCGGATTCAGTGGCGAGGGCGAGAGCGGCAGTTACCACACGTTGTACGATACCTTCGAGCACTACACGACGTGGCGCGACCCCGGTCTGCGTTATGGCGTCACCCTGTCCCAACTTGCCGGCCGCGCCACGCTGCGGCTCGCAAATGCGCCGTTGCTGCCGTTCGAGTTTTCCGGTTTCGCCGACAACGTTGCGATGTACGTCGACGAACTGGAGAGCCTCGCGAATTCGATGCGCGACGATACTACAACCCGTAACCAGCAGATCGCAGACGGTCTGTACAAGCTGGCGCTGGACCCGACGAAGCCGTTGCGCCCGCCGGAAAAGCAGGAGCCAGTACCGTATTTCAATTTCGCGCCGCTGAAAAACGCCTTGCTGCGGTTGCAGGAAGCTGCCGCCGGTTATGACGAGGCGCTCGCCGGCAACGGTCGTCCATCCGGCACAGTTAATGAACTCCTGTATACGAGCGAGCGCCTGATGACCCGCAAGGAAGGCCTGAGCGGCAGACCCTGGTACAAGCACCACATCTACGCGCCCGGCTTTTATACGGGTTATGGCGTCAAGACCATTCCCGGCGTGCGCGAGGCAATCGAGCAGCGCAACTATGCTGAGGTTGGACCCCAGATCGAAATCGCAGCGTCCGTCTTGCAGCAAGTGGCCGAACGCATCGAATCACTGACCAGCATGATCGCAATCGGGGACAATTAACTCGTATCCACGGGGCGGCCTGCCGGCAGTGATGGTTTTATCGTTGAGATTGAAAGACTTACGGGGCGCCGCCTGAGAAAAGTGGCGGTGGGGCGGAGGGCAGGAAACCAGTTAACTGTCCCCCATTGTTTGCTTTGGCATGTGGCAGGGCGTAGTTTGATCTCTTCAAGTTAACAATAATCTGGCTGTTTCTGGCCAAGGGGGATAGCAACCATGAGTATCTTTGAGAGAGGTATGGGTCTCGCTTGTGCAGGGCTCGGAGTGATTCTGTGTGGAACGGGCCTAATTAGCACCGATGCGCTGGCGCAGGACGATGAAGTGATCGAGGAGATCGTGACGCTCGGCTCGCGCGCGCCGGGACGCCTCGCCGTTGATTCGGCGGTGCCCGTCGACAGTCTCGGCGCCGAAGAAATGGAAGCAACCGGTCAGACCGAGGTTGGCCGTATGCTGCAGGCGCTGGCACCGTCTTTCAACTTTTCCAGCTCGTCAATTTCTGACGGTACCGACGCACTGCGCCCCGCGACACTTCGCGGACTGGGGCCGGACCAGACTTTGGTCCTGGTCAACGGCAAGCGCCGCCACCAGGCGTCGCTGATTCATATCAACAACTCTGTCGGTCGCGGCACCGCGGGCACCGACATGAACGCGATTCCGGCCGCTGCTATCAAGCGTATTGAAGTACTGCGTGATGGCGCGGCGGCGCAGTATGGCTCTGATGCCATTGCCGGCGTAATCAATATTCAGCTCAAGGACGACAATGAAGGCGGAAACTTCGGGATCTCGGCCGGCGAATACACGGAGAGCGATGGTCAGACCACGAACGTCGATTTGTACAAGGGTTTTAGCCTGGGCAGCGATGGCTACCTGGCCCTGACGCTTAACTACCGTGATCGCGAACGAACGAATCGGTCCAATCCGCAAGGTGGATGCCTGTACGGCGGGTGTGTCGACACGGACAGCAACGGATTCCTGGAGCCGGCACCGGGCAATGAGACCCGTGAGGTTTCGGGACCCGGACGCAATGGTTTTCACATTGGCGATGCGGACTCCGAGCAGTTTGCCTTCGTGCTCAATGCAGGTCTGCCGCTTGGCGACGGCGAACTGTACAGCTTTATGACCTATTCGGGGCGCGAAGGCCAGTCGGGTGCGTTCTACCGCAATCCGGCGGGCTCTGGCGCAGCCCTGTCGGACGGTGAGAATGTCATTCCCGATGGTTTCCTGCCATTTATTAACAGCGAAATTGACGACCTTTCCTACAATATTGGCTACCGAACGGAGTTCAACGACGGCTCAACGCTTGATCTTTCGTACACGAGTGGCCGCAATTCGATCGATTACACGACAAGCAACTCGGCCAACTATTCTTTCGCCAACGAGTTGCGATTCGGTCAAGGCCTCAGTGACGCGGACGTCCGTGCGCAGATTCCTCGCTCCGCGTACGCCTACGGGATGGAGTTGAGCCTGTCGACAATCAATCTGGATTACACGACGTCTTTTAACGATTTGTTTGTCGCGATCGGCGCGGAAATCCGTAAGGACGAGTATGTGATCACGCCCGGCGAGGAGTACTCGTATCGCGACTACGACAACGATGCCGTCGGTGATCCGCTTTATCCGCAGAATGCGAGTGGCGGTATTCAGGGATTTCCCGGCATTGCTCCGGCAAATGTAGTTGACGAGGATCGGAACGTGGTTTCGCTTTATGTGGACGCTGAGTACCAGGTCAACGACCGCTTACTGGTGAACGGTGCAGCGCGTTACGACGACTATGACGGCTTCGGCGATACGGTGAACTTCAAACTGGCCGCGAATTTTCGGGTCACCGATATTTTCCGTCTGCGTGGTGCTATAAGCACCGGCTTCCGGGCGCCATCAATGCAACAAATCTATTTTAATAACGTCAGCACACAGTTTATTGGCGGTGTGCAAGTAGAAACCGGTACGTTCAGGAACGACAGTGCCGTTGCGCAGGCCATCGGAATTCCAGATCTCAAGGAGGAGGAGTCCACAAACTACAGTTTGGGTGTCGTCGTCGACATCATGGACAACTGGGATGTCGCGGTCGACTACTACAGCATTGATATCGACGATCGGGTGGTGCTGAGCAACAACCTTGGGCGTGGCTTGTCGCCGGCGCTCGATGCGGCACTGACACAGGCCGGGTCGGATGGCGGCCAGTTCTTTCTCAATGCAATCGATACTGAGACAGATGGCGTCGACATAGTATCGACCCTGTCGGGAATTGACCTGGTGGGCGGTGACCTGTCGGTAACATTTGCCGCGAACTTCACAGACACCGAGATCACGCGGATTTTCTCGGCAACGCCAATATTGGGTGCGTTGTCACCGGAGGTTATTTTCGGCGGCTTCCAGCCCTCGGTTATCGAAACCTGGCAGCCCGAAGACCGCATCAGCATTACGGGCAACTGGCGCCGCGATCAATGGTCAGCAAACCTTGCGATCAATCGCTACGGTGAGTACACGACTGTCGACGAGGGTTCGCAGACCTACGGTGCGGAAGTCCTGACCGACATTCGCCTGAGTTACGAGCTGGACAACGGTTTGAGTTTCTTTGTCTCGGGAAACAATATCTTCGATGTGACGCCGGATGAAGTAACCAACTCGACGTCGCGTGGCGGTATGTTCGAATCCGTAGCCGGTGCAATGGATATGAACAGCCCGACGGTATTCAAGTACTCGCGCCGGTCCGCCCCATTCGGCTTCAACGGCGCTTACTGGTCAGTAGGAGCAAATTACCGCTTCTAGAATCGATACGATTTACAAGTATTTATGCTCTTGGACGAAGCAAGGCAACAGCTTGACGCTGTTGCCTTGCTTCGTTTGCGAATCAGCCTTACGCCATCGGCAATGCGTCGATGTACTCGATCATGCGTTGTTGCGTCGCCTTGTCGGGCAGGCGGCCTATCGCGCCGCCGATATTGTCCAGCATGTGATGCGGCTTGCTTGTTGCCGGAGTAATCGCCGTAACGGCGGGATGCGCTGCGACGAACTTCAGGAAAAACTGTGCCCAGGAGGAAGCTTCAAATTCCGCCGCCCACCCCGGTACTTCCTTGCCCTTAACACGGTTCCAGAGTCGCGTGCGCCCGAACGGAAGATAAACCAGCACCGCGATGCCCCGTTCCTGGGCCAGCGGCAGGATAGTTTTCGCCGACTCGAGGTTATCGACCGCATAGTCGACTCCAATGAAATCGAGCGGCTCCTTGCGCATCACGTCGGCAAGGTAGTCGTAGCTATCGGCATTGGTCGACGTAGTGCCAATGTAACGCACCCGCCCCTCTTGCTTCAGTTCCTTTAGTACCCCGAGCTGCGTCGGGATGTCCGCGAGGTTATGAACCTGGATCAGGTCGATCGTTGGCGTACCAATGCGCTTGAAAGAAGTTTCGATCTGCGCCCGCGCAGCCTTTGGATCCGCCGAACCGCCTCTCGGGGCAACATTCACCTTGGTCGCCCAGAAGATGGTTTTCTGCATGCCCAGGTCGTTGACGAGCGCGCCGGCAACCTCTTCCGAATCGCCATAGCTCGGGGCCGTATCGAACACGGTTCCCCCATTTTCGGTCAGCGTTTGCAATACTTCACGCAACGCACCGATATCCCCGCTTCCTGCCTGGCGGCTGAACGTCGCGGAGCTGCCAAGCCCCATCATCGGCAATTCTTCACCCGACGAAGGGATCATGCGCGTGATCATTTCTCCCGCCGCGGCTGCGAAGAGCAGTTGCGGGTTCAGCCACATGGCAGTGCCGGCGGCACCGGTATATTTGAGCAGCTTACGTCGATTCATGTTCGCTTTCCTTCTCCTCCGCTGAGTTAAAGCCTAGCACAGGAAATATGGCGTCACGTAGCGCCGCCAGGGCTATGCGGCATGGCGCGCGGCGGCAATCGTGGAGCACCGCCACTATGTGGCACAATACGGGCCTCAATAAGAACCAAAAAAAGATAAGGGACCGCGGGGATACCCTATATGTTGATTCTGCTGCTGACCGCCCTGGCCGTGACGGCACTGACAATTATTGTGCATGGTGTCGGCACCACCCAGTGGCTGCGACACCTGACGCACGAGCACGCGGGTCGCGACTACCGGCTAAAGACGCGCATGCGCCTGGTCGTCATCATCCAGACCGCAACGCTGATGATCCTCCTGCATTTCATTGAAATCATGATGTGGGCCGGTGCCTTCATGGTGGTCGCGCGGGACGAGCTGCAAACCTTCGAAACGGCCGTCTATTTTTCCGCGGTAACGTTCACGACTCTGGGTTACGGCGATATCACGCTGAGTACGGACTGGCGACTACTGAGCGGCTTCGAGGCGATCGGTGGCATTGTATTAATTGGCTGGACGACGGCATTCCTGTTTGCCGTCCTGCAACGCATCTGGGACGGACCGGGGTCCGCACAAGGAGAGAGCAAGCAATGAGTGTTTCTGAAACTATGAGCGACGAACGCCGCTTTTCGCGCAACATGATGACCTCGTTCATCCAGATTTCGGCATTGGTCCTGCTCGTCGGAGCCTGCGCCATGGTCGTCAAGCCGTTCGCCGGCATCGTGTTGTGGGGGTTTATTCTCGCCGTGGCGGTCTACCCGTTGCACCTCAAGCTGACTGGCCTGCTCGGCGGTCGGGAAAAGCTCTCGGCAACGATCATCACGCTGGTAGGTCTCGCGATCATTCTTGTGCCAGGCTGGCTGGTAACGGAATCTGCGATGGAAACGACACAAACCGTGCACCAGCACATCGAAGACGGCGATTTCACGATTCCACCGCCGAATGAAAGGGTGCAGGGTTGGCCGGTGATTGGCAAGAAGCTCTACCAGGGCTGGTCCAGTGCGTCGACCAACCTGCAGGCGACCTTGCACAAGTTTGAGCCACAGGTACGCAAAGCGGGCGAGCGCCTGTTGTCGCTGGTCAGTGCGATGGCGTCTGGTGTGCTGCATTTTGTAGCGTCGATAATAATTGCCGGCGTTTGCCTGATGTTTGCCAGCAAAGGCTATGCAACGACAACAGAAGTGTGTGAGCGAATTTCGCCCGCCCGTGGCCGGCACTTTAGTGACCTGATCATCTCGACTATCCGTAGCGTAACCAACGGTGTGCTGGGTGTTGCCGCTATTCAGGCGGGTCTGGCCGGTATCGGCTTCTGGTTGATTGGCTTGCCGGCACCCGGCGTATTTACGCTCATAATTTTGATTACGGCGATCATCCAGATTCCGGCGATTCTCATCATGGTGCCGCTGATCATCTGGGTATTTTCCTTTGCGGGGACCGGCGCAGCTACGGTGTTTGCGATCTATGCGATTCTCGTCGCATTGAGCGACAACGTTCTGAAGCCAATGTTGCTCGGCCGTGGCGTGGATCTGCCGGTGCTGATCGTGCTGCTGGGCGCGATCGGCGGCATGATCACATTCGGCGTTATCGGTTTGTTCATCGGCGCTGTCATCCTCGGCCTGGGCTATCGCATCATCAACGACTGGATATGGAGCCGCGATTTTGATGCAGGCGCCGATAGCACCGACGCTGCGGTCTGATTGCTGAGACCGGCAGTCGCTGCATATGAGTAAAGCAACCCGGATCCGGCCCGTAGCGGCAACGGCGTGCCTCGTTGCGAGCCTGATTGTGATGACGGCCTGCACCACGGTCGGGCCTGACTATGTGCGGCCGGAATCGCCGCTCGGACCGGACTGGTACCAGGCGGAAAGCAGCGCTTTTGCCACGTCAGAGCAACAGGAAAGTGAGTGGTGGCATCTGTTTGGCGACTCGGATCTCGACCGGCTGATCGCCATGGCGTTGGTGTCGAACAACACACTCGAGATCGCCGGGCTGCGGGTCTTCGAGTCGCGTGCGCAACTTGGTATAGCCACCGGACTGCAGTACCCACAGACCCAGGTGATGGCGGGTGCTGCGACGGCCTTGTCGGCGAGTGAAGGAGCTGCCAACACGGCTGCGGGCGATCTCGACTACCTGCAATTCAACCTCGGCGTATCGGCAAGCTGGGAGATCGATTTCTGGGGGCGTTATCGCCGCGGAATCCAGGCGGCAGACGCGATCTATCGCCAGTCGGTGGCTACCCACGACCAGGCAACTATCCTGGTTGCAGCGCAGGTTGCGATCGTGTACCTGACGATACGCACAATTGAAGAACAGATACGCATAACGACAGACAACATTGCGAGCCAGCAACGCAGTTATGACATCGTCGATGTGCAATTTCGCAACGGCGATACCTCTGAGCTCGATGTTTTGCAGGCGAAAACCCTGCTGTTGAGCACACAGGCAACAATGCCTGCACTGGCAGCGCAACTCGAGCAGTCACTACACGCACTCGCCGCGTTACTCGGGCTGCCGCCGGATGCGGCCGCCACATTGTTGCCCGACAGGGGGCCGATTCCCGCAGTGCCCGAGCAACTGGCAATCGGCATACCGGCCGACCTGTTGCGGCAACGGCCGGATGTGCGCGAGGCTGAGTACCTGGCGATGGCCGCGAATGCCAGTGTCGGCCTGGCAAGTGTGGATTTGTACCCGAGTTTTTCGCTGAATGGCAGCCTCGGTGTTGTCGCGGCCGACAACACCAATACAACGCGTTCCGGTGCGACCGGGATCGATGCATTGTTTCGCGGCGACAGTCTGACCTGGTCCGCGGGACCGGCATTTGTCTGGCCGTTTTTTAACTACGGCCGGATACGCAATAACGTACGCGTGCAGGACGCGCGCCTGCAACAGGCGCTCACCGGCTATCGCGAAACCGTGCTGCAGGCGGCGCGCGAAGTCGAAGATGCCATCGTAGGCCTCAACGGCGCACGCGCGCAGCACGAACTACTCAAGCAGACTGTCGACGTCGCCAACCGTGCAACCGAAGTCGCGATGCTGCGCTACAAAGAAGGCTTCGCCGGCTACCAGCGTGTGCTGGATGCGCAGACAGCATTATTTGCCCAGCAGGGCCGGCTGGTTTCGAGCAAGAGCAATATGGCGACGTCGTTGGTGTCGCTGTATCTCGCGCTCGGCGGTGGCTGGCAGGCGCGGCCCGCTCTGGTGCGGGACGCGACCATCGAGACCATGCAGGAACGAAGTAACTGGGGTGATCTGCTGGACAATACAGCCAGTGAAGACGCCCGCAACACGGAAGCGGAACAATGACAGACACGGACACCACGGACGCCGAGATTGACGACATTAAGACAACGCAGAATGCCGATCCGGTAAAACGCTGGACACTGCGCCTGGTGATGCTGGCTTTGCTCATTGTGTTTGCATATCTCGTGTTCGATCGTATGACGCCTTACACGAGTCAGGCGCGCGTACATGCGCTGGTTGTGCCTATTGCGGCAGAAGTTTCGGGAACGGTTACGGAAGTTCTGGTCGCTACCAATCAAACCGTGTCGGCCGGCGACGTATTGCTGCGCATTGATCCGACTCAGTATGAGCTAGCGGTTGCGAGCGCGGAGGCCAACCTCGAAGCGGCGCGGCAGACCGTCGGTGCGTCGGAAGCAGGCATCCCGGCCGCCGAAGCGGGCGTGGGCGCGGCACAGGCAGG
>DDIS01000005.1:16451-17224 GCA_002338615.1 Proteobacteria bacterium UBA1844
GTTATGAAAAAGCACGGCAGGATGCGGTGCGCCTGCGGCGCATCAAGGAGCAGGATCCCGGTGCATTGTCCGAGCGGCGCATCGAAGCTGCAGAAGCCTCGCTGAAGGTGGCGAGCGAGCAAGTTGCGGCGGCAAAGGCACAGCTCGAGCAAGCAAAGCAAAATCTCGGCCGTACCGGCGAAGAGAACTCGCGCATACTGCAGGCGAACGCGGCACTTGAACAGGCGAGAGTCAATCTCGGGCATACCGAAGTCACGGCGCCGACTGACGGCGTCGTCACCGATGTACGCGTTAACAAGGGTAACTTCGCCGGTGCAGGTGCACCGCAGATGACTTTCGTTTCCACCGTCGACGTCTGGGTGCAGGCCGACTTCACCGAAAACAATCTGGGCAACATGGACGCAGGCGACAAAGCCGGCGTTATTTTTGATGTCTACCCGGGCCGCGTATTTAGCGGCAGCGTTCGCGATCTTGGCTACGGCGTTTCCGTTGATTCGGCACCGCTCGGCAGCCTGCCGTCGATTTCGAATAACCGGCAGTGGTTGCGCGACGCGCAGCGTTTTCCGGCAGTTGTCGCATTCGATATGCAGCGCGACGATATGCGACGTTTGCGGGTTGGTGCGCAGGCTTCGGTCGTCGTCTACACCGGTGACAGCTGGATATTGAACACGCTCGGCGCTATTTATCTACGCTGCGCGAGCTTACTGTCCTTTGCCTACTGAGACGGCAGCCAGGCAAGTTGCGAGCCGGCGCGCGCTGCGGCTTGCCGCCGG
>DDIS01000213.1 GCA_002338615.1 Proteobacteria bacterium UBA1844
AAACTATGTGTCGCTAAGGACATACGGCCCCTCATGGGGCCGTATTTGTTTGGCTGGGGGACAAGGATTCGAACCGACGGTTCGACAATTGTCGATTGAACCAAAGGCGATAGCGTTTTGGACGCGCTTCAGCGCGCCCCGCAGGGGCGCAAACCGCCCGTACCACTTATACTCGCAACTCCCGCACCCCGTCATCGCTCGCTATCAAAAGTACATCAGCCGGGCGCTGGGCGAATATCCCAACGGTCACCACACCTGGAATTTGCGTCAGTCGTTGCTCGAATTCTACCGGGTTGCCAATTTGCAGGTCATGAACATCGACTATGTGATTACCGTTGTCGGTCACAAAGCCCTCACGCCAGACCGGTTGTGCGCGCATTTTAAGGAATTTGCGCATGACAAACTGCTGTGCCATGGGGATAACCTCAACCGGCAGGGGGAAGCTGCCCAGCATTCCAACGAGCTTGCTATCGTCGATGATACAGACAAAACGACGCGCCGCTCCGGCCAATACTTTTTCCCGGGTCAGCGCCCCGCCGCCGCCTTTGATCAGGTGCAGGCGCTTCGTCGCCTCGTCGGCGCCATCGATGTAAACATCAATATCGCCGGCCTCGTTGAGCGTCATGACGTCGAAGCCATGATCCTCGAGCAAGCGGGTGGTGGCGCGAGAACTGGACACGATTCTTTCAATACGGTCACGAACGCCGGGTAATAAATCGATCAGGCAATTAACCGTCGAACCCGTACCTATTCCGAGCGCAGTGCCTGGCGCAATAAATTCCAGCGCGGCGCGGGCGACATTCACTTTCTTTTCAATTTCGTCCATCAGAAAAGAGTTCCGGAATTTTCGACTCGGGGAGCTTAGCTGATCGTAGCCTTGCGCGCCATGTCATCGCGCAAAAAAAATCCAGTACTTTCAGTATGCTGGAACGAAAAGAGCCCGCTTTCGCGGGCTCTTTTGCTGTGCTTGGAAGAAGGCTAAGGTGTAACTCTGCCCCTTACTTCCCAGCGATCAGAGTCGAGTGTCGTTACTTCTTCTTGCTGGACTTCCGTTTCGACACTTTCTTCTTCGCTTTGCGCTTGGCGACCTTTTTCTTCGCCTTGCGTTTAGCTACTTTCTTCTTCGCCTTCTTCTTGACCTTGCGTTTGGCGACTTTCTTTTTCGCCTTTTTCTTCACTTTACGTTTGGCGACTTTCTTCTTCGCCTTTTTCTTCACTTTGCGTTTGGCGACTTTCTTTTTCGCCTTTTTCTTTACCTTACGCTTGGCGACTTTTTTCTTCACCTTACGTTTGGCAACTTTCCGTTTTGTCTTTTTCTTTGCTGCTGATACTTTCTTCTTCGTAACTCGCTTCTTCGCGCTCTTGCGCTTCGAAGCTTTCTTGCTAGACTTCTTTTTGGTAGCCATCATTTTCTCCGTGTCGGGTACCCGTCGCCGAGTATATACAACAAAAGCAAAAAATCCAGCAAGTTAGAAGTGTTTTGAGACAGGCGTCCCAGGGGCGGACGGGCGAAGAAAAGTTCGCAACTCGGCGAGCAATAAAAATTTCCTGTCGGCTGTCGACGACAGCAGCGCTAAATTTGAGAACTACGTCGCATCGGCGAAGGTGCGAGACAGGCCGCGGAAATTTAGCAGCCGGTCTGTGTCAAAACTCAAAATAGTGGTTTTTCCCAAGGATTTAGCCGTTTTTCTTGGACTTTTGGTATTCAAATGCAAACCCGACGAACGTTGGTCGTCGCCAGCGCCGGCGCTGCTGCGATGTCTTGAGAATACGTGAGTGATTGCCGCCGCCGAGGCCGATACAGTGTTGCAGCGAATCAATAGCGAGCAACATCGTAACAACGAGGCCCGCTATCGCGGCGAATAAATTGCCGCCAGCTGCAGGTTTTCATGGCCGAAATGCGCTTGGTTTTTGATTGGAGTTGCGCGTCACCGCGACGAAATTCTTCGTTCGTGGCGCACCAATCACCGGTGTACCAACAGTCTGTCGAGAGGCTCAGGCGTGATCGATAACTGTGCCCTTGCCGGTTTTGCTGCCAGTTGCAAGTAGGTAACGAAATCGTGTGCGCGGAAAAAATATGCCTGTGCAACGCAACAGGCCGGCGACATTTTGCGAAGAGACGGCGTGTCCCGAGTCGTTTGTATCGCCGCGCGTGACGCTCGACGATTTAAAAAGAGAACCTGCTGTCGTCGCTGTACCGGCGTCGCCGGCGGCAGCTCGCGGCCGGCATGGCAGATCGCAAAAAAGGAGACGCCTCCCGCCTGTGCCGTTACCGTACCGTCGCTCTCGAACCGGAGCAACAAGTGGGGTAGGCCGTGGCAGCAACAGGCTTTCCGGGAAACCCGGTCTTGCGCAAATGCTGCCGACAGTGCCCGACCCCGAGGTGGAAAGTTAGGGTCGAGGGGTTACCAGGACGGCATCGAACACTGCAGGAGGCGTCAATTTGGTCACGCGTCTAAAAATCGAGTTGCTGGGTTCCGCCCAGCGCGCTCTCGACGCGATCGGATATTACTTTCAAGCGATGGCTGTAATCACCTTCGATGGCCTTGTCGCGCGCTTGCGCGTGCAGCAAATCGTTGGCCATATTCAGTGCAGCCATGACGGCAATTCTATCGAGGCCGACGATCCGGCCACTGTCGCGGATCTCGCGCATTTTCGCGTTCAGCGCTTCCGCTGAATCGAGCAGATCAGTGCGCTCACTGGGAGGGCACGCGACCTGGTACTCCTTGTCGAGTATCCGGACACTTACCTGTGCGAATGCTTCGTTCATGATTGTTTGTCCATCTACGATCCTTGCTCCATAGCCTTCAGCCTGCCGATCATCGCCTCGACACGCGCACGTACCTGCTCATTCTTTTGTAGCAGGTTTGCCCGTTCCGCCGTCAAGACATCCTGGCGCTGTTTCAGTGATTTGTTTTCGTCCTGGAGCTGGTCGCATACCTGCACAAGTGCATCTACGCGCTGCTCAAGGCGGCGTAACTCATGTTCAAACACGGTATTGATGTCCTTTGCCATTTTGCCAATATAGTCACGAGGGGCTGCATAATCAATCGCCATAATGCGGCGCGCATGGGATCATTGCGCCATGGCACGAAATAACGACCGAAACAGATGTTAGGTGAGCTTGATTTTGACCTTGTCGATGAGGCTTTGCGCCGTTGCGGCGCAAACTGGAATGCGGCGCAGGCACACGGCCTTATCACCAGCCAACTGGCCGTCCGGGGCGAGGTTGCGCCGGACGGTATTCTCGGACCGATCCTCGAAGGCTGCGCCCGAAACGATGCGTTACGGACCGAATGCGAGGCGATTCTCCTGGCACTCTATCGCACGACCCGGCAGTGGCTGACCGAGCGTTTGTCCGCATTTGCATTGCTATTGCCGGATGACTCCGCCGGTACGGATGTGCGCACCATGGCGCTCGCACACTGGAGCGAAGGCTTCCTGCACGGCCTGGTATCCGGGCCACAGATGTCTGAGCCGCAAAGCACACTGTTGCGGAGCAGGCTGGCGGATGCGCCGATAGCCGATATCATCAAGGACATGCTCGAGATCACGCGGGCGGGCAGCATGGAGGGTGACAATGATGAGGACGAGGAAGAAGCGTACACCGAGATTGTTGAATATATGAGAGTCGCCGCGCAGCTAGTGTACGAAGAGCTGGCGGCATTCAGAACGGGTTCCACAATATGAAAGCTGAAGAGTTTAGTCGTCGTCGCGAACAATTGATGAGTATGGTGGGATCGGACGGCATCGTGATTCTGCCCGCGGCGCCTATCCGGAGGCGCAGCCGCGACGTGGAGTATCGCTATCGCCAGGACAGCGACTTCTATTACCTGACGGGTTTCGCGGAACCGGACTCGGTCGCGGTACTGTTGCCAGGTACACGCGGTGGCCGGTTCGTGCTGTTCTGTCGCGAACGGAACAAGGACAAGGAACTCTGGGACGGATCGAGGGCCGGCCAGGAAGGTGCCACCGAAGAGTACGGCGCCGACGACGCGTTTCCTGTCGATGATATCGACGATATTCTTCCGGGGCTTATCGAGCCCTGCTCGCGCGTCTATTACACGATGGGCATGTACACAGACTTTGATGCACGCATCGGCGAGTGGATCAACTCCTTGCGCAGCGGTGGATCGCGTGGGGTGCACACACCGCACGAGTTCGTTGCGCTGGACCATTTGCTGCACGACATGCGTTTGTTCAAGAGCCGTGCCGAGATCAGCACCATGCGTCGTTCAGCAAAAGTTGCCGTTAAAGCGCACGAGCGTGCGATGGCCGTAACGCGACCAGGACTATACGAATATGAGGTTGAAGCAGAGTTCTGCCACGAGTTCCGGCGTAACAATGCCTGGATATCCTACAGTCCGATCGTCGGCTCGGGCAAAAACACCTGCACGCTTCATTACGTCGAGAATAATTGCCGGCTTGCCGATGGTGACCTGTTGCTCATCGATGCAGGCTGTGAGCTTGACTATTATGCTTCCGACATTACGCGTACTCTGCCAGTCAACGGTCACTTCAGCGCCGCACAGCGTGCGGTCTACGAGATTGTGCTGGAAGCGCAACTGGCGGCTATCGAGTTGACACGAAGCGGCCGGCACTGGAATGAACCCCACGATGCGGCGGTGCGCGTAATCACTCGTGGCCTGAAAAAGCTCGGTTTGCTGGAAGGTTCGCTCAAACGGCTGATCGACGATGCCGCCTACCAGCAATTTTTCATGCATCGGACCGGCCACTGGTTAGGTATGGATGTTCATGACGTTGGCGATTACAAGGTGGGTGACCAGTGGCGTTTGCTCGAGCCGGGCATGGTCACGACCGTGGAGCCCGGTCTGTATATCGCGGCGGCCAGCAATATCCCGTCGCGCTTTCACAACATCGGTGTTCGCATCGAAGACGATGTACTTGTCACGAGCGGCGACCCGGATGTCCTGAGCAAGGGACTGGTTAAGGAGCCGGACGCAATTGAAGCGTTGATGGCGGGTTAGTGGATGGCTAGAGAGCGACATTTCGATATCGTCATTGCCGGAGGCGGCATGGTGGGTACGTGCCTGGCGCTTGCACTCGCGCCGCTCAACCTTCGTGTGGCCGTAGTCGAAGCCGTACAGCCCGGTGCTGCGACGCAGCCGAGTTTCGATGATCGCTCGACGGCTTTGTCGCGCAGCTCACAGCTGTTCTTCGAAGCACTCGGGCTGTGGCCCCGGATCGAAAGCACGGCAACACCTATCCGAAAAATACATGTCTCGGATCGCGGCCGTTTCGGTTTCGCGCATATCGATGCGGAAGAGCAAGGTGTCGAAGCGCTTGGCTATATTGTAATCAATCGAATTCTTGGCGGCGTGTTGCAAGCAGCGCTGGCAGATACCGGGAATGTCAAAGTGCTGTGCCCGGCGCGCATTAGTGACGTACAGACCACCGCCGACCATGCGCGCGCCATCGTGAGCGAGGCGGACGGTGCAGAACAGATACTGACGTGCGGGCTGCTGGTTGCGGCGGACGGGGCGAACTCGAACGTTCGTGACATGCTGGGCATCTCGGCGAGCAAACAAAGTTATGGCCAACAGGCAGTCATCGGGAACGTGTTGCCTGAGAAGCCGATCGACTACGTTGCCTACGAACGGTTCACGAAGTCGGGTCCGCTGGCGCTGTTGCCGATCGCCGATCAGCGTGCGGCTTTCGTCTGGGGCCTCGACCTGCGGGAAGCAGAACGCGCCATGGCGCTCGACGATGCAAATTTTCTCGCGGAGTTACAAGCAGCTTTCGGCTATCGTCTCGGTGAGTTCAGTCGCATGGGCAAACGCGTGGCCTACCCGCTGGCGTTGAGCAAAGCGATGCGCCTGACAGCGCAACGTGCTGTGCTGGTGGGCAATGCGGCGCATGGCCTGCATCCGGTCGCGGCGCAGGGTTTTAACCTCGGGCTGCGCGACGTAGCCGCACTGAGTGACTGCATTTTCGATGCACTGACGACCGGGCCAGGGCAGCCGGATATAGGGTCCGTCGCCTTGTTGCAGCGCTACAGTGACTGGCGTCGCGGCGATCAGCAGAAACTTGTGCGCGTCACAGACGGGTTGGTGAAACTGTTCGCCAACGAACAGCCTCTGCTGTCTCTTGTGCGCAATATCGGCATGCTTGGCTTCGACCTTGTTCCGGGAGTACGCCGACAGTTTGCGCGCCACACCATGGGGCTGGCCGGTCGATTGCCGCGTTTGTCGCGTGGTGTACCGCTCACGTGAGCAGGACTTTCGAAATCGTTGTTGTTGGCGGCGGCGTCAGCGGCCTCAGCATCGCTTTGTTGCTGGCACACAGTCGTCACGCTGACAGATTCCATTTGCGCCTGCTCGATGCGGCAGAACGCCCGGTTTTCGATCCTGGCTCGGATATCGCGTTGCGCGTTTCTGCGATATCGCCCGGCTCCCGATCCATACTCGAGGTGGGCGGCGCATGGTCCGGGATCCTGCAACAGCGCGTGAGTCCCTACGAACATATGCGGGTCTGGGATGAATCCGCTGAGCCCGATGGGCCCGCGACGCTCCGTTTCGATGCGGATCGGCTCGCGGTGCCGCAACTTGGATACATCGTTGAAAATTGCTTGCTGCAGCATGGGCTGCTCTCGGTCCTGGACGAGAGCGGTGTCGACCTGCAGTTTGCAACTGCATTGCACGCAGTCGAAGAATCCGGCAATGGTCGGCTATTACAACTCGACAATGGTATGAAGTGGTCGGCGGATCTTGTCATTGCCGCTGACGGGGCTCGATCTGCAATACGCACGGCTGCAGGGATTGGCGTTGCGACCTATGACTATTCGCAAACCGCGTTTGTAACGCACCTGGTTTCCGAATTGCCACACCAGCGCACTGCCTGGCAACGGTTTCTGCGCAGCGGCCCGCTTGCATTATTGCCGTTGGCGGACGGGCGGGTTTCGACCGTGTGGTCGACGAGCCAGGCGCAGGCGGAACAGGCTGCCAGTGTGAGCGATGCGGAACTGGGCGAATTGCTGACCGAGGCTTCCGGCGGTGTACTCGGCAGACTCGAAGTTGCGGGACCGCGCGGCCGCTTTCCACTGATTGCGCAACATGCCAGGGAGTACGTGCGGCCCGGGCTGGTACTCATCGGGGACGCAGCGCACAGTATCCACCCGCTTGCCGGGCAGGGCGCAAATCTTGGGCTGGCCGACGCGGCCACGCTCGCAACGTTAATCGATGATGCCGTGGGGCGCGGAGAGTATCCCGGCGATCGTCCCGTCTTGCGTCGCTACGAGCGTAGCCGGCGGGGGGAAAATGAGCTTATGATGCAGTCCCTGACTGGCCTGAATCGGCTGTTTGCGTCAGACTCCGGGGCACTTGGAGAACTGAGAAACGCGGGTATGCGGCTCTTCAATCACGCAGGGCCGTTACGCGACTACATCGCGCGGGTTGCGCTGGGCGCGCGACGATCACAATGACAATTGACCCGATCGGGATGATATGAAAGACAGATACGTATACGTACTGGCGTTCCTGCTGGCGGCAGCAGGCTTGTCACTGTTTCTTTACAAATGGCAGGTACTGGGTTTTCCGGCGACGGACGACCAGGAGACGCCTGTCTGGACAGTCGAGGCAGCTCTGCATTTCAAACCCGGTCCGGGTTCGATCAAGGTCAATTTGCTGATACCGACATTGACGCCGGGCTTTCGCGTGCTGAACGAAAATCCCGTATCGCGCGATTACGGCTTCAGTCTCAATTACGGCACGAGCGGCCGCGAGGCGCAGTGGGCAATACGCCGCGCGGACGGGCTGCAGACCCTTTATTACCGAACCTCCGTTTACGAAGACCGGAATGCGGATCAATCGGACACGACACCGCCATTCCCGCCGCCACCCGTCATCAACGAACCGTTCAAGACGGCAGTCGAGGTGCTGGTCGCGGACGTGCGCGAGCAGTCGGCAGACACTGCATCATTTACGACCGAGCTGTTGCACCGGATGAACGACCCATCTCCCGACCCGAACGTCGAGTTGCTGCTGTCCGACGTCAGCAACCGTACGGCATTTGTGGAATCGGCGACCATGATGCTGGCGGCCGCACGCATCCCTGCGCGGATGGTGCACGGTTTTCCTCTCACGGGGCGACAGCGTAACGCGGTACCGGTGACGTGGCTCGAAGTGCACGACGGCGACCAGTGGCGATATTTCAATCCGGGTACAGGCGCCGAAGAGCTGCCCGCGCATTTTTTCGTTTGGTGGCGCGGCAACGAACGACTGGTCACCGTTGACGGGGGTAGCAATGTAGAAGTCGATTTCTCCGTGCAGCAAAATCACATAGACGCGATTGCGATTGCGAAGACACATGCGTCGCAAGAGGATATGCGCATCTTCGATTTTTCCCTGTTTAACCTGCCTATTCAGACCCAGGCGGTTTACAGCGTATTGCTGATGATCCCGGTTGGCGCGCTGATCATGGTGATCATGCGCAACTTTGTGGGAATCGATGCGTTTGGTACGTTCATGCCGGTGCTGATTGCGCTCGCGTTCCGTGAAACGAAACTGCTCTGGGGTATGGCCCTGTTTACCCTGCTCGTTGCACTTGGCCTCAGCATCCGTTTTCTGCTGGAGAAATTTCGCCTGCTGCTGGTGCCGCGTCTCAGCGCGGTGCTCATCGTCGTTGTGCTGCTGATGCTGCTTATTAGTCTGATGTCACACAAGTTGGGACTTGATACAGGTCTGTCAGTCGCACTGTTTCCAATGGTCATTGTGGCGATGACGATCGAGCGTATGTCGATCATGTGGGAAGAGCGTGGCCCGGCCGATGCGATACGTGCAGGGTTCGGCAGCCTGATACTGGCGACGCTGGCTTACCTCGGAATGGGCCTCAACTGGCTTGAACACCTGATTATCACCTTTCCGGAATTATTGCTGGTCGTGCTGGCCCTCGTGGTACTTGCCGGGCGTTACACGGGTTACCGGTTGCTGGAATTGACCCGTTTCAAAGCACTCGCAAGCCAATAATGTTTGCAACTGCCAGAAAACTTCGCGCGGTGGGTTTGCTCGGTCTCAATGAGCGCAACAGCGAATACATCATGCGCCTGAACCCGCGACACCTGTATCCACGGGTCGATGACAAGGTGCTGACGAAAAAACTGGCCCTCGAAGCGAATATGGCGGTGCCGGATATGTACGGCGTCATCCGGCACCAGAGTGACGTGCGCAGGTTTGCCAGTATCGTTGCTGACCATGACAGTTTTGTTGTGAAGCCGGCGCAAGGCAGCGGCGGCGATGGAATCGTGGTTGTCACGGGCAGAAGCAAACGCAAGCGCGACAGTTTTCGACTCGCGAGCGGCCGGCTGGTCACCCAGGAAGATATCGAACATCATATTTCGAATACGGTCGGCGGGCAGTACAGTCTGAGCGGCAACCCTGATGCGGCATTAATTGAGTATTGCGTCAATTTTGATCCGATCTTTGAAGAAGTCAGCTTTCAGGGCGTACCCGACGTGCGCATCATCGTGTATCGCGGCTACCCTGCCATGGCGATGGTACGCTTGCCGACCCGCGCATCGGATGGCAAGGCCAACCTGCACCAGGGAGCGGTCGGAGCCGGCGTGAACATGGGCAGTGGCGCTACCCTGTCGGGTGTGCACCACCACAACGTCGTTGACGACCATCCGGATACCGGCGCCCTGATTGCCGGCATCATAATTCCACAATGGGAATTCATACTGCAGTCGGCCTCACGCTGTTACGAATTAACCGGGCTCGGCTATCTTGGTGTTGACATCGTCATTGATCGTGACAAAGGTCCCCTGATCCTGGAACTCAATGCGCGGCCAGGCCTGAATATTCAGATTGCCAACAGAATAGGGATACTGACCCGCGTGCACCGGATAGACGAAATTTACGATCCGAACGCTACGCCCGACGAACGGGCCGCGTTCGCACTGCGCGCGTTCGCAGTGTAAATCAATCGCGGCGCGATGCCGCTTCCGCAGTCAACGAAATGCCACGAGCCAGCGATCCATGCCCTGTTCGAGAAAATCGAGTGACAGTCAATACACCGTGCCGGGCAACTGATCGTGACATGCACAGCCGTCGAAATGCGCGCGTGGTACTTTCGGGCTGGCGTGGCCGGGACGCCTTCGCTATGATTGCGCCACTAATCCAAAGAATGCACAGAAGAGACCCCGACCAGAACGGGGCGCCGAAGGCGCAACTCGCCCGGAAACGCTCAGGCAAATGGACTGTGTACGCTGGTTAGCTCTGGAGAGAGGTCGATGTTTGGCCCACCGAAGGGGTATGTTGCCAATGCTTGTTAAGAGCCAGGCCATTGATCTCTCAGGTAAAAAAGGACAGAGGGGCGGCAGAGCACGGCCACGGCCGCCTGCTGGATTCTCTCCGGAGCGCTTGTGACACAAAAGACAGTACTTTTCGATAAGCATCAGGTTGCCGGCGCCCGCATGGTCGACTTCGGGGGCTGGGACATGCCCGTGAACTACGGCTCGCAAAAAGACGAACACCACGCGGTTCGTAACAACGCGGGTATGTTTGACGTGTCGCACATGACGATTGTCGATCTGAGCGGTGAGCGTACCCAGGAATTCTTGCGTTACCTGCTCGCCAACGATGTTGCGCGGCTGGAGATTCCCGGCAAAGCATTGTACAGCTGCATGTTGAACGAATCCGGCGGCGTGATCGATGATCTCATCGTTTATTTTTTCGCTTCTTCCAACTTCCGGCTGGTCGTCAACGCAGCAACCCGCGACAAGGATCTCGCCTGGATCCGGCAACACGCGGAAGGCTACGACGTGCGCGTCAACGAGCGCATCGATCTCGCCATGATCGCCGTGCAGGGGCCCAATGCGCGGGAACTCGCCGCACCTTTGATTGACGAGCTCTGGCGCGCTGACGCGCTGGCGCTCAAGCCTTTTACAGCGATGTACGCGGGCGAGTTTTTCGTTGCGCGAACCGGATACACGGGTGAGGATGGTTGGGAAATAGTAATGCCGAACGCATCCGCCGCCGCGGCCTGGGAGCAACTTCTTGCGGCGGGTGTAGCACCTTGCGGCCTGGGCGCGCGCGACACACTGCGTCTCGAAGCGGCGATGAACCTGTACGGCAACGACATGGACGAAAGCGTCTCGCCGCTCGAATCCGGTCTTGGCTGGACGGTAGCCTGGGACCCTGCCGACCGAGCCTTTATTGGCCGTGCGGCGCTCGAGGCCGAGGCGGCGGCAGGCGGCCTGCGTCGCGTTGTAGGACTCCTGCTGGAGGGCACAGGGGTGTTACGCGGCGGGCAAAAAGTTATCGTTGACGGTGTGGGCGAAGGTGAAATCACCTCGGGTGGCTACTCACCCACGATCGAGAGATCCATTGCACTGGCACGCGTCCCGGCCGGCGCTTACGAGCGGGCCAAGGTAGACATCCGGGGCAAGCTCAAGGATGTACGAATCGTCGCAACGCCATTTGTTCGCAATGGCAAAATTCGCATTGAAATTTAGTGGACTGCAACATTTACTTCAGAAAGCGGGGAACAAGATCATGAGTGAAATGCCTGGGGATCTGGAATACACCAAAGAACACGAATGGTTGCGTCGGGAAGACGACGGCAGCGTCACTGTCGGTATCACCGACCACGCGCAGGCCCAACTAGGTGATCTCGTGTACGTCGAGTTGCCGGAGATTGATCAGGAGCTTGAGGCCGAAGGGGAAATGGCAGTGGTTGAATCCGTTAAAGCGGCGTCGGACGTCTATGCGCCCGTGTCGGGTGTTGTTGTAGCCGTCAATCACGACCTCACGGACGACCCCGAGAGCATCAACACCGACCCTTACGGGGATGGCTGGATCGTGCGGATTCAGCCGTCCGACGACCTTGATTCCGCAGACCTCATGTCGCCGGATGAATACCAGGCGATGCTGGACGAGCTCGACGCCTGACCCTCCCGTAACCCTCGCAAACACGAGCACCGTCTCGACAGAGAGTGATCATGCCGTTTATTCCTCACACCAAGAAAGACACTGACGAAATGCTTGCGGCGATTGGTGCTGCGGACATCGAGGCATTGTTTGATGAAATTCCTGCGAAGCTGCGTATCGGCTCGCTCGACGGCGTGCCCGAGGCCTTGTCCGAAATGCAAATTTCGCGACTCATGCACAAGCGGGCGGCTGAAGATGGCACGCCACAGTGTTACATCGGTGCCGGCGCCTATGAACACCACATCCCGGCGGCCGTCTGGGACATCGCGACGCGCGGGGAGTTTTACAGCGCTTACACGCCGTACCAGGCCGAGGCGAGCCAGGGTACGTTGCAGTGTATCTATGAATATCAAAGCATGATCACGGCGCTGACAGTGCTGGACGTTAGTAACGCTTCGCTTTACGACGGCGCATCCGGCCTTGCCGAGGCAGCGCTGATGGCTGTGCGCAGCAATCGCAAGGCCAGGTCCGGGCGTATACTGCTGGCGCCCGGAGTCAGTCCCGTGTATCAAAAAGTTGCGACAGCCATCGCGAGCAACCAGGGTATCACCTTCGCATCGCTGCCAGCCGATCCGGTGACCGGTACGACGGACTTTGAGCGGCTTGATGCGGGCGACGATCCGGTCGCTGTTGTCATCCAGCAACCCGGCTTTCTCGGCACCCTCGAAGATGTCGACAGAATTACAGACTGGGCGCATGAACAGGGAGCGCTGGTCATTGCCGTCGTCAATCCCGTGTCGCTCGCGTTGCTCAAAGCACCGGGGCACTGGGGTCGCAATGGCGTCGACATTGCGTGCGGCGAGGGGCAACCGCTCGGTGTGCCATTGTCGTCGGGTGGCCCTTATTTTGGCTTTATGACCTGCCGGCAACAACACGTGCGACAAATCCCGGGACGCATTGTCGGGCGTACCACTGATCTTGACGGCGAAAGCGGGTTTGTACTGACCCTGCAGGCACGCGAACAACATATACGACGCTCCAAAGCGACCTCAAACATCTGTACCAACCAGGGGCTGATGGTGACCGCGGCGACTATTTACATGTCTCTGCTCGGCTTCGACGGCCTTGCACGGGTTGCCGCCGAGGCACACCGCAATACGACACGCCTGGTCAGCGGCCTGCTGGGCATCAAAGGAATTTCCCGATGTTTCGAGGGGCCGTTTTTTCACGAAGTCGCATTGCAACTGGAGCAACCCGTAGCACCGGTATTGGAGCGCCTGGCCGATTTGGATATCCTCGGTGGTCTCGACCTCAAGACGTCGCACCCGGATCTCGGCCACGCTTTGCTGGTTTGTGCAACCGAAACCAAGACGGACGAAGACATTGACGCCTACGTATCTGCAATGCGAAATGTGCTGACAACCAGCGCGCGGAAAAGCGCGTGAGCGGCACGACCCTGGCCAGAATCATCTTTGAGAAAGGCGATTACAAA
Organism: Proteobacteria bacterium UBA1844; assembly: GCA_002338615.1. Classification (GTDB taxonomy): domain Bacteria; phylum Pseudomonadota; class Gammaproteobacteria; order Steroidobacterales; family Woeseiaceae; genus UBA1847. The sequence continues at coordinate 13,378 of DDIS01000213.1, forward strand.
ATAGCAGGAGACTTGCCGCCTGTAGGTAGTCGCGCGCCGGATATCATGCTGGTCAATACACGCTTGCAAAACGTGTCGCTGGCGAACTGGATGGGCATGCGCAAGATCATGAACATTTTTGTCAGCATCGATACGACGGTATGCGCAAAGTCAGTGATCGAATTCAACCGCCTGGGCGAAGGCCGGGACGACATCGCGCTATTGATGGTCTCCTACGACCTGCCGTTCGCGCACAATCGTTTCGCGGAGCAGCAGAGCCTCAACAACACGATTGGCCTGTCAGCGATCAGGCACGCAGGCTTTGGCCAGAATTACGGTGTCCAGATTGTAGAAGGTCCGCTGGCCGGCATGTTCAGCCGCGCCGTCGTTGTCATGGATGAAAATAATACAGTCGTGCACACCGAGCAGATCAAGGATATATCAACGGAACCCGACTACGCCGCCGCGTTTCGTGCACTGGGCATTGATATCGATGCCGATTAGCAATCCCTGTTTACAAGACAGGCTACCGAACCAGACACTTTTGTTGATGATCAAATGATAAACAAGATAGCCGAAAAACTGATATTCGAGAAATCTCGCAGCGGACGTCGCGCATTTGCCCAGGCGCCAATGGCAAGTGCCGAGGTTGGCATACCTGCTATGTATTTGCGCAAGGACAGGCCGAACTTACCCGAAGCATCCGAACTGCAAACGGTGCGACATTTTACGCGCCTGTCGCAAAAGAATTTCTCTATCGATACCCAGTTCTATCCGTTGGGTTCCTGCACCATGAAATACAATCCGCGTGCGTGTAACGCCCTGGCGTTGCTGCCGGGATTCGCGGGCCGGCATCCGCTGGGCCCGGAAAGTCACGGGCAGGGCTTCTTGCGCTGCATGTACGAATTACAGGAGATGCTAAAGGGTGTTACGGGCATGAAAGGCGTGTCCCTGACGCCAATGGCTGGTGCCCAGGGGGAACTGGCCGGTGTTGCAATGATACGCGCCTACCACGAGGCGCGCGGCGATCATCAACGCAAGGAAATCCTCGTACCTGATGCCGCCCATGGCACGAACCCCGCAACGGCGACGATGTGCGGTTGCGTGGTACGTGAAATACCGACGGACAAGGACGGTGATGTCGACATCGATGCTCTGAAAGCGGCGCTGGGGCCGAAAACCGCCGGTATCATGCTGACGAACCCGTCGACGCTCGGTGTGTTCGAGCGGCGCATCGCCGAGGTCGCGACACTCGTACACGAAGCCGGTGGACTGCTTTACTACGACGGCGCGAACCTGAACGCAATCTTGGGCAAGGTACGACCGGGGGACATGGGTTTCGATGTGATTCATATGAACCTGCACAAGACTTTTTCCACCCCGCATGGCGGTGGCGGGCCCGGGTCCGGTGCCGTGGGCGTTGGCAATCGCCTGCTGCCGTTCCTGCCGATTCCACTTGTTGGAGCCGCGGAAAAAGACGGCAAAACGGTGTTTCGCTGGCTGGCCGAAAATGAGCTGCCGCAGAGTATCGGGCGGTTGTCAGGATTCATGGGCAATGCAGGGGTGTTACTGCGAGCGTACGTGTACATGCGCATGGTGGGTCGCGACGGCATGGAGCGCATCGCGGAATATGCAACGCTGAATGCAAATTACCTCATGGTGCGGCTTGCCGATGCCGGGTTTGAACTCGCATTTCCGGGCCGTCGTGCAAGTCACGAGTTCATCATTACAATGAGGAAGGAAGCGCGCACCTATGACCTGACGGCCATGGATGTCGCCAAGGCACTGCTGGACTGGAACTACCACGCGCCGACCACCTATTTTCCCTTACTCGTACCCGAATGCCTGTTGATTGAGCCGACCGAAACAGAGAGCAAGGAAACGCTGGACGGCTTCGTAGATGCCATGATCGCCATCCTTACGGATGCCCGTGAAAACGGGGTCTCGTTCAAAGAGGCACCGTACAACATGCCTGTCCGGCGGCTGGACGATGTCAAGGCGGCCAGGCAGCTCGATATCCGATTTGAGCCGGGCTAGGGTTTTGCCCACCAGCCGTTCCAGGTCGAGAATTCGGCCATAAAACCGGGAACCGCGTCATTCAGTGCTAGTCGGATCTAGACTACCATGCGCTGTTGCGCGCGCCATCAATAGGAACCTCATGGCTAACCGATTCTCGTTGCTGACCATTCTTGCGCTTGCCGCCATTGTGATCCCGACGCCGCAGCTGCAAGCCGCAGAAGATGGCGAGTGGTCCGGTACCCTGGATCGTATTGCATCCGGCGTTGTGTCCATTCGGGTTGATAGTACGCGTGCATTCGATACCGAATGGAACTCATCGAGCCAGGCGACCGGTTTCGTGGTGGACGCCGAGCGCGGATTAATCCTGACGAATCGCCATGTGGTCACACCCGGCCCGGTCGTCGCGGAAGCCGTATTTCGCAACAACGAAGAAGTGCGATTGACGCCAATTTACCGTGACCCCGTACACGACTTCGGATTTTTCCGCTACGACCCGGCGGAACTGCATTACATCGAACCGACCGAGTTGCCCCTCGACCCCGAGGGCGCGCGAATTGGTCTGGATGTTCGGGTCATTGGTAATGACGCGGGTGAACAGCTGTCCATACTTGCCGGTACCATTGCGCGGCTTGATCGCGAGGCGCCCGCGTACGGACGCGGCAACTACAATGATTTCAACACCTTCTACTACCAGGCTGCCTCAGGTACGTCGGGAGGCTCCTCCGGATCGCCGGTGGTGAATATCGACGGCAAAGTCGTCGCCCTGAATGCGGGCGCAAACAGCAGTGCAGCAAGCAGCTTTTTCCTGCCGCTGGATCGTATTGAACGCGTATTGCAGTTATTGCAGAACGATTTGCCGGTGCCGCGCGGCACCCTGCAGACCATATTCGAGTACAAGCCCTACGATGAACTGGATCGCCTTGGCCTTAGCGAAGAATCGGAACACGCTGTGCGGCTGGCATTTCCGAAAAAGACGGGCATGCTGGCTGTTGAGCAGGTAATCCCGGACTCGCCGGCCGACGGCAAGCTTCAGCCTGGCGACATCGTGATTCGCGTCAACGGGCAGCTGGTTACCGAGTTTGTGCCGCTCGCAGAAATACTGGATTCCAGCGTGGGCGAGGAGGTCGAGCTCGAGCTCGAGCGAGGTGGCAAGCAACGTGTGGCGCGCCTCGTGGTATCCGACCTGACCAGCATTACGCCCTCCGCGTACATCGAAGTGGGCGACGCGATCGTTAACAACCTGTCCTACCAGCAGGCACGGCACTACAACCTGCCGGTGGAAGGCGTGTACGTTGCCAACCCAGGCTACCTGATGTCAAAGGCCGCTGTTCCGCGTGGTGCGGTAATCACCCGTTTTGGCACCGCGGTGATCCGCGATCTTGACGACTTCGAAGTCGCGTTGAACCAGCTTGCCGACGGCTCGCGCGCGCAGTTACGTTTTGTAACCATGGATAATCCGAACAATGTGGTCGTGCGGCCGTTTGAAATGGGTCGTGTCTGGTTCCCGGTACGACGTTGTGAACGCGACGATCGCACCGGTATCTGGCCGTGCCGTACACTTGGGCCAGGCCCGGCACCGACACCACCGCTGTCAGGTAGCACGCGATTCACCAAGAGCTCGGATCCGCGAGTGAACGCCATCGCACCGTCACTCGTGGTCGTGACATTCGATTTGCCCTATACCCTGTCGGGTGTCGCAGAGCGACATTATTATGGAACCGGCGCCATCGTCGATAAAGATCGCGGGTTGGTGGTCGTCGATCGCAACACTGTGCCCATCGCAATAGGCGATGTGACGGTGACATTCGCCGGGTCACTCGAAGTCAAAGCAAAAATCGAGCAAGTGCATCCGTTGCACAATCTCGCCATGGTTTCCTATGATCCGGCGAGTATTGGCGATACACCCGTTGAGAATGCAACATTCAACCTCAACCCGTTGCGCTCCGGCGACGAAGTGTGGGTGGTTGGCATCAAGGCGGATCATCAACTGGTGCACCAGCAAAGTACGGTTGCATCTGTCGACCCCCTGATCCTGCCACTGTCGCGGACGCTCAGATTCCGTGATGCAAACCTCGAAGCTGTCGCGCTGGTCAATGGCCCGGTGGACTTCGACGGTGTCATCGTCGACAAACGTGGCCATGTTTCGGCCACCTGGTCCAGCTTCATGGTGGATTCCGGCGGCGAGACGGGCCAGATGAACCGTGGCATCCCGAGTGAAATCGTGCAGTCCTTTGTGAGAACCGTGCAGGAGGACAAACCATTTTATTCACTCGAGGCGGAGTTCGTCTACGCACCTATTTTTGCGGCGCGCAATCTCGGCGTCGATGAAGAGTGGCTCAAACGGCTGGAGAAAAACAATCCGGCGCATCGCCGTGCTCTCAGTATCACACGACTCGTGGCGGGTGCGCCGGCCGCCGAGCAGTTGCGCAACGGGGATATTATTCTTGCGATTGACGGCAAGGTCGTAACCTCGTTCGCGGCGCTCGAAAAGGCAACGCAAAAACCTGAAGTTGTGGTAAGCGTGTGGCGCAATGACAAGGCGCTGGAAATACAAGTGGCCACCGCGACCCTGGATGGTCGCGGTATCGAGCGCGCGCTCTCATGGGCCGGCGCGCTATTGCAGAATCCACACCGGCCGATGGCGGCGCAACGCGGCATTCCTCCCTACGGTGTGTACGTCGCTTTTTTCAGTTACGGTTCACCGGCGACCCGTTACGGCCTGTGGGCTGGTCGGCGAGTCGTACAGGTCGATGAAACCCCGACGCCGGATCTGCAGGCATTCATCGATACGGTAGCCAGGAAAAAAGACCAGGAATCCGTGCGCGTAACGACGGTTACCTGGAACGGGGCGGTAGAGGTGATAACACTGAAACTCGACAATCAGTATTGGCCGAGCTACGAAATTCGCCGTACCACTGACGACGGCTGGGTACGCTCGGATATCGGGACCGAGTAGCGGATGGGGCGTGCGCAGCCCGTCTGGCTTCTGCCGCGCAGACTCCTCGCAGGACTGCTGGCGGTGGCGGTAGGGTCTTCAGCGGCAGCACAGACGCTCTACAAGTATCGTGGCGCTAACGGGGAATGGATCTTTGCGGACCGGCCGCCTGCCGATGGTGTCGTCGATGAAGTGCGGCACCTTGGTGCCGGGAAGGCCGACGCCGAAGTTCGCGTAATGGCAAATGACAGCGCGAAGTATGTGAGTTTCGTTGCATACAACCCGATTCATGCGCCGGTACAACTCAAACTTCGCTTCAAGAGCATCCGCGGACTGGATGAACCGAATCCGACCGAGCGACTCACCTGGGTGTTGCCCCCGAGCAGCCGCACAGACCTGCTTAGCCTGAGAAAAAATGTTGCGGTCCTGGCATCGAGCATCAGCTACGAGTTCGAATACATGGTGGGTGATCCGGCGGCGCAACCGGTGATGGGCACGCTGTACCGCGTGCCGTTCGCCGTAGCGAGCAATTTCCCTGTTACGCAGGCCTTCCCCGACACGATAACGCACACGACCCGGGACTCGCGTTTTGCGGTGGACATCGCAATGCCAATTGGCACCGACGTGTTTGCCGCACGTAATGGAATCGTTTTTTCCGTTTCGAGCAATAATTTCAAGAGTGGTACGGACTTAAGCGCGGACGGACCTCGTGCCAATATCGTGCAGATCCTGCACGATGATGGTACCTACGCGATCTATGCGCACCTCAACTGGAATTCGATTCGCGTAAAAGCAGGCGACTATGTAACGCGTGGTCAGTACATTGCCGACTCCGGGAATACCGGATTTTCAAGCGGGCCGCACCTGCATTTTGCAGTCCTCAGGAATGCAGGAATGAATATCGTATCCGTGCCGCTGACATTTGAAGGTGCCAACGAATCTGCGGTGCGACCGGCAACCGGCCAGGTCCTGTTCGCCTACTGATGCTTCGGGGCCTGGAAGCATTCGCCACGAGGCACCGCAGGAGC
>DDIS01000141.1:0-4974 GCA_002338615.1 Proteobacteria bacterium UBA1844
GGCCGGCCGGCGCCGGACGGCCCGGCGCCTGCAGCTCCCCGCTATGCACGGTGAAGACAGCGATACTTGCATTCGCCAACGAGGGTTTGCGATCGCGCAAACGCGATAAGGCCGCGGACAGTCGGGAGAACCCGGCGGCCTCGCCGCCGCTGTATCGCAGCACAAGACGTGGCCGTATGAGCTCTACCTCGCGCAATATCCACGTCCGTTCGAAAGCACTGAGCACATGAATGCCGGCAACGAGCCGTTCGATTGAAACCTCCGGTGTGTTTTCCCCTCCAAATAGACTAAAGTCAGTGACAGACAACGACAGCGTAAATGGATTTACCGAAACGGAGCCCATCGTTAGTGATAACCCGGCCTCCGCTTCCAGCATTGCCTTGAGTTCGCGTTCGACGAGGCGTGGCACCAGCAATGACACGGCCAGTGCATAAGCGGCAATAACGGCCATGACCAGGGTCGCAAATCTGATCCAACGCTTTTGCTGCAAGCTGCTACTCCGTCCGGTTTCCGGCCCACAGCGCTGTCATGTGGTTGGCGCTGAATGTGTGATGCATTGACTTCGCGCTGGGCACGAACTGACTTCATGTATTTTTCAGGAGCATGAGCGTGGCACGACAGATGAGCAGGTTCAATGATATCCCGCGATGTAGCGGTCAGATCAGCCCGAAAGTACTCGTCGCGATCAGCATCGCGGTTATCGTCATGCTGGCCGCCGTGTATTGGCTCACGCTCACGCCTGAGCCTGAACCCATCCCGGCGCCCGGCCGGCCACTCGAAACGGTAGAACCGGCAGAATCGGCGGCCGAGCGCGGCGACAGTGCGCGCGAAATCATCGAGGAACTTCGCTCCGGCGACGATGGCATCAACTATGCCGAGGCCTACGACCGGGCGCGACAGTTTCAGTCCGACGGGCGATTCGCGGATGCACAATTGCTGTATTTTTTTGCCGCACGCGGCGGATACGGGCCGGCGGCGTTCGATCTTGCGACGTTTTACGATCCGAACCATCGTGCCGACGCGTCGGGTGTAGTGGACGAACCCGACCCGTTCCAGGCTTACCGCTGGTACGGGGTTGCTCGTGAGGCCGGGCAGGAATCCGCAGCCGAGCGCTTAAGCAAACTACGGGCATGGGCCGAAACGGCCGCCGGGGCCGGCGATCCGGCAGCTGAGCGGCTTTTGTTGCAATGGGAGTAGTTAGCCATGTTCAATAACCCGACCGTGTCACGCATTGCCGTCGTCGCAATGTTCGTCTTCGCCATGCTGCTGCCTGGCATAGCAACAGCACAGGGTGCGCGACCGCTCGTTCAATCGGGTAAATCGGCCTTGTTCCAGCGTGTGATCGCCGTGCCCGGCGCGGTGCTGGCCGAGAACGCCGGCGCGACGTCCGAGACACACGGCGTGCCACCATTCTCGACGTACTACGTTTACGCACGTGAGACCAGCGACGGCCAGGAATGGTTAGAGGTCGGCACCGACAGTAATGGCACCATCAACGGCTGGCTTGCCGCGGACCAGGCCGTCGACTGGAACCAGACGCTGACCGTCGCATTCCGCGATCCGTCCCAGCACGAGCGCGTGTTGTTGTTTGGCGATCGTGAATCCCTCAAGAAACTGATCGATGAGAATGACGCGGCCACGTACCGACGACTTCGTGAACAGGCGGCGGCCGGTCAGATTGCGGATTCGCCGGTGGTTGCGATACAGCCGGACTATAACGTGGATATCCGTCGCGACTTTTACCTCGTGCCGATCATGAGCCACGAAGACATCCTGATTGGCGGGCAGCAGGGACGACTGCTGCGGGTTGCCACGGTGCCGCTGCAGGATTCGCCGGAGATTGTGCGGGCCTACCGCACCGGCATCGTTTTCGTCATTGATTCGACGAAGTCGATGCGGCCCTATATCGAAACGACCCGCGACGTGATGCAGCGAGTCTATCGTTCGATCGAAGAAGCCGACCTGTCGGACCGGGTCAGTTACGGGCTTATCGACTATCGGGACAGTGTCGAGGCGGTGCCCGGTCTCGATTTTGTGACGCGCAAGGTCGCCAGCCTGACTGACGGCAGCAGCGGCGATGAATTCCTGTCACGTATCCGTACCGTGCAGGCATCAACGGTGTCGAGTGACGGCTTTAACGAAGATGCCTACGCCGGCATCGAAGCCGCAATCGGCGAAATCGACTGGAGCGGGTATTACGCACGCTACATCATTCTGATCACCGACGCCGGTCCACGTTCAGGCTCGGACCCGTTGTCGACTACGGGACTGGATGCCGCCTCGCTCAGGCGCCTCGCCGCAGACAAGGACATTATTATCGGCGTGTTTCACCTGAAGACTCCCGCGGGCGCCGACAATCACGAGTACGCCGAAGACGAATACCGTGCGCTGTCGTCGGTCGGCGGCATCGGCGAATTCTACTACCCGGTCCCGACCGGCGACGTTGATCAATTCGAAACTGCGTTGAGCGCACTGACGCAACAATTGACCGAGCAGGTGCGTCTGGCGGCCAGCGGCCAGCCACCGGCGGAGCGGAAGGCATCATCTTCGCGCACGACTGAGCTCGAGGCATTCCAGGAAAAAGTTTCCCGGCTTGGTTACGGTTTGCGCATGCGCTACCTGCAGGAGCAAGGCAGCCAGGGAGTGCCGTCGCTGTTCAACGCCTGGGTCATCGACCGGGACTTCGACGATCCGGCCGAGCGCGATCTCGACGTGCGAGTATTGTTGACGCGAGATCAGCTCAGCGATCTGCACGAAGTCCTGCGGCGTGTGCTGATAACGGCCGAGGAAGGTGCACTTGCACCGGATGATTTTCTCGACGAGCTAAAGAGTCTTGCCGCAAGCATCAGCCGTGATCCACAGGCCGCAAAAACGGCCACGCGCGCGACCGGCGGACAGAGCCTTGCAGACCTCGGTTACATGCGCGAATACCTGGACGGTCTGCCATACAGGAGCGAGGTCATGAATCTCGACCTGAGCATCTGGGAACAGTGGGCGGCGCAACGCCAGTTCGAGTTTATCAATCAGCTCGACAGCAAGGTCGCCTACTATCAGGCGCTGCACGACAACGCTGATCTGTGGGTATCTCTCGATGGCGGTCCGGTCGATGGCGACTCGGTCTACCCACTGTTGCTGGAGGCATTGCCCTGACCACGCCCGTCTTTTCGCTGCGCAACGTAGTGAAAAGCTATGCAGCGGGAGGTAGCGAGTTTCGATTGACCATTCCGCGGCTCGACATACGGCGCGGTGCGAAGCTGGCGTTTGTCGGCGAGAGCGGTTCCGGCAAGAGTACGCTGCTCGAACTCCTGGCGATGCTCCTGCGGCCTTCGGCATCCAGTGACTTTTACTTCCAGCCACAGCACGACGGCGACGCGCTTGATATCACAGCGGCATGGCACGCCGAGAATCCCGACATCATGGCCGCATTGCGTAGCCGCCATATCGGTTACGTGTTGCAATACGGCGGTCTGCTGCCGTACCTGACGGTGCGCGAAAACATTGAATTGTCGCGGCAATTGCTGGGCATGCCACTGGGCGAAGTGGCCGCACACTGGGCCGGGAAACTTGATATCACCGCGCAGCTCGCGAAGCGCCCGGCAGAATTATCCGTGGGGCAGCGCCAGCGCGTAGCGATCGCGCGTGCCCTCGCCCACGATCCGTCGGTGCTGATCGCCGACGAACCCACCGCCGCTGTCGATCCGCCCAATGCCGAACGCATCATGAACGTGATGGTCGGCCTGGTCGACGAGATGGGCGTAACCTTGATTGTTGCAAGCCACGCCCACCGCCTGATGCGTGATGCAGGTATTCGCCTGATCGATCATCAAATAGCGGCAGAAAATGACAATCTGATGCACGTGACGGTATCTGATGCGACGAGCTGAAGCGCAATTCGGACTGCTTTCCAAACTCGCGTGTCGCGATTTTGCGTATGAGCGCGTGATGTCCGCGTGCTTTGTCTTGTCCCTCAGCGCCGTGCTGTTACCGTTGCTGGTGTTGTTCGGCCTGAAATTCGGCATCATCTCCAATTTGTTGTCGCCGCTGAACGAAGATCCGCGTTACCGTCAGATTCTGCCGACAGGTAGTGGCCGATTCGGCCCTGACTGGTTCGAGGCGATGACGCAGCGCTCAGATGTCGAATTTATTGTGCCGCGCACTCGCGCTATAGCGGCCAGCATGCGTTTGCGCGCACCGGAGAACCGCGCCGGCCGCATCATCGATGTCGAACTGATTCCGTCCGCGGCGGGCGACCCGGTCCTCGATGGGCTCGATCCGCCACTCGGGTTCAAGCAGGTAGTCCTGTCACTCGATGCCGCGGACAAGCTCGGCGTAAAGGACGGTGACTCGATCGAAGGCATAGTTTCGCGCACCCGCGCCGACGAGCAGCAAACGGAGCTGCTGCCCTTGCGCGTTACCGGTGTCGCATCAGCCGCCGCGTTTTCCCGCGACGGCATGTTCGTGTCCCAGGATCTGATTGTGGCCATCGAAGATTTCAGGGATGGCCGGGCGGTGCCTGCCCTCGGGTGGGAAGGCAGCGAAACGCCGATCGGACCGCGGTACTTTGCGGGCTTCCGACTCTACGCGCGGGAACTCGATGACGTCGCGGGTTTACGAACGGGACTGATCGAGCAAGGCATCGATGTGCGCACGCGGCTGGCCGATATCGAACTCGTGCAGGCACTGGATCGAAATCTGGCCATCGTTTTCTGGATCATCGCCGTGATCGCGGCCGCCGGCTTCGGATTGGCTTTTGGCAGCAGCATCTGGGCCAACGTCGATCGCAAGCGACGTGAATTCAGCGTACTTCGCCTGACCGGTTTTCGAAGTCGGGGCATCGTCTGGTTTCCGATTGTGCAGGCCCTGCTGACCGGTGTTCTCGGCTGGATCCTGGCGAGCACGGTCTTCTTCGCGGTGCAGGCGGGACTGAATACATTGTTCGCGGGCAGTATCGGCGGCGAGCAGCCGGTGTGCCGG
>DDIS01000141.1:5071-5338 GCA_002338615.1 Proteobacteria bacterium UBA1844
CGAGCAGCCGGTGTGCCGGCTGTTGCCAGTGCATTTTCTCATCGCACTGATGATGACATTGATTACCGCGGTAATTGCCGCGCTGCTGGGTGGCCTGAAGCTCGCACGGCTCGAACCTTCACTGGGCCTGCGCGAAGCGTAGCCTGATGCACACCGAGTGCGCCGGGCACTCGAAAGCTGCGGCTTGGCGCGAGACGCAATTGTTTCGCTATTTCCTCCGAACTTTCTTGGAAGCCCTCGGAAGGAAAATGGAGGCTAGGGTCGGAA
>DDIS01000141.1:5474-72180 GCA_002338615.1 Proteobacteria bacterium UBA1844
CGGCTTTGCAGGCCGCTGCATAACCACTCTGCCACCTAGCCGGTGCCTGTTAAGCAGGCGTCGCAGTATACAGGCATGCCGGGCCGGGTCAATTTGCCTTTTACGTGGGGGCCCCAAACCCGGCCGGTGAGCCGTTATACTTCGCGCATGAAGTCACAACGCCTGTTACCCCTCCTCGTGTTGCTGCCCTTGATACAGTTCCTGGCAAGCTGCAGCAAGACTCTGCCGCCCGAGTTTTCTGACGTCGCGACACTCGCGGTTCCGACGTCCGGCGAAAGCCTCGCGCCGAAATTAACGACCGGAAGCAATGGCCAGCTACTCATGAGCTGGCTGGAAAAAGGTGAGGATGGGGGCACCCTTAAAGTATCGCAGTTTCGCGACGGTGCGTGGCAGCCCGCGACCACCGTAGTCGGCGAACCCGAGATGTTTGTGAACTGGGCCGACCTCCCCTCGGTTACCGCACTGGACGACAAACACTGGGTGGCTCACTGGCTAAGCAGTACGGCCGCGGGCCCATACGCCTATAACATCAGCGTGGCCCAATCGTTTGATGCAGGCACAAGCTGGACCGACCCGATCGAGCCGCACACAGACGGAACCGCGTCGGAACATGGTTTCGTCTCAGTGTATAAACACGCCGACGGTGCCGGCATGGTCTGGCTCGACGGTCGCAAGACCGTCAATACGCCCTCCAAAGACCCACTTGAGACGGGCATGAGCTTGCGCGCCGCGACTGTCACGGGTGACGGAACACTGCGCAACGAGCAGGTAATCGACGACCTGGTGTGCGATTGCTGCCAGACCGATATTGCGGTCAGCAGCTCAGGACCGGTTGCGGCTTATCGTAATCGCACGGACGATGAGATCCGCGACATTTACGTCAGCCTGTATCGTGACGGCAAGTGGCAAGCAGGGACCCCGGTCGCCAACGATGGCTGGCAAATTGCGGGCTGCCCGGTCAACGGCCCTGCCGTTGCCGCGGCTGCTGATTTTGTCGCCATTAGCTGGTTTACAGCCGCGCATGACGCTCCCATGGTGAGAGCGAGTATTTCTAAAGATGGCGGCCGCAGTTTCAATGAGCCAGTGCTGATTTCTGACGATATTCCTGCCGGGCATGTTGATATCGCGTATGTTGGCAATTCGGTATTCGCTGTCAGCTGGCTAAGCGACGCTGCTGGCGATAACACAATCAAACTTCGTGCTCTCAGCCTTGATGGCACGCTTGGCAAAGTATCAACGGTCGGCGCATCGAAGCTGTCGCGGAATGTGCCGCAAATGGCAGCCTTTGATGACAAACTGATTCTCGCCTGGGCCGGCCTGAACGGAGACGAGTCAGACATCGTAAGCGTATCAGTGATGCGAGGCCGATAACATTGTTGCGCACATACTGAGTTCTCCGGTTTACCCGGCATCCTGGCTCATGCTTGTGTAATATCGCTTCTCGCTGCAGTATGACCCGCGCACTTTCGAATGAAGTGGCGCAAGCCGATAGCGACTTCAATGCAACTGGATATGGAGACACCATGACAAGATTTATCATTTTGGCCATTGCCTGCCTGCCCGCTCTCGCGTTCGCCGATAGCAGCATCGAGCCAAAGCTCAACGCCGCTCTTGCAGCGTCGACACGACCTGCCGAAGATGTTGCTCGGGATGCAAATCGCCTGCCACTGCAGACGCTGGAATTTTTCGGCTTGCGTGACGACATGCGCGTGCTGGAGTTGTTTCCGGGCGGTGGCTGGTACACGCGCGTACTCGCCCCTGTCCTCGCCGATAATGGCAAGCTTTACGTTGCGCTCGGTACCGGGACCATCAGCAAAAATGTATTGCCCGACCCAGGATTCGATAAAGTAGAAGTGTTAGCGACGAAAGACAATTTGCGTCGCCCGCCGGGAAGCAACAACTACGTTCTGGATGACGTCGATTTCGGAGTATCCGATCTCGATATGGTTGTCACATTCCGCAATTTGCACAATTTCAATGCCGAAAACCGTGCCAAGGTCAATGCTGCAGTCCTGGCGGCGCTAAAGTCGGGCGGATTGTATGGCGTTGTCGATCACACCCGGCGCCACATGGAGCCATCGAACCCGGAAAACCGCCGGCGGGTCGATCCCGTCATGGTGATCAAGGAACTGCTAGATCAGGGTTTTGAGTTCGTGGACTTCAGTGACCTGCATTTTCGTGCGGACGACGAACTCGAATACGAGGTCGGCCGGCACACCGTAACCGGCAATACCGACCGCTTTACATTCCTGTTCAGGAAACCCTGACATTACCATCAACGGTCCACAAGAGGATCTGGCGAGATCCGGCTCGCCACCACGCTGCGAAGTTCTTTCCATACGGTTCGCAAATGGGCATCATGGCTGCACCAACGACTGTCTACCATCCATCGGGCAATAGGTCACCATGCACATGCGTCTCAATCCTCGTTCCAAGCTGGTTATTCTGCCGCTTGCACTCGCCATGCTCTCGGCCTGCGCCAGTGGAATCAAGATAACGACTATTCAACCACTCGGCGAAACTGCCGACGCGCCGTACGAGAAGATCCTTGTGGTGGCGCTGGCCGACACCTTCGACCCGCGTCGCTACCTTGAGAAAGAAGTCGTTGCACAGCTATCGACGCATGGCGTGCAGGCCGTTGCTGCTACCTCGATGATGGACACACGCACACCGCTCGTCCGGCAGACTTTCGTGGACATGGTCAAGAAAGTGAATGCAGACGCCGTGCTGGTCACGCAGGTTGTCAGTAACGACGTTGATATGACTGTCAAGGAGCTGCGCCCGGAGGCCACCTATAATGTCTGGCCGACTTACTACTACAATGTCTTCGCCGTCCAGCAAGCCGAATACGTGCAGCCGCCAGGCCTGGCCATGGGTCGTGCGCTGGTACTTGCAACACAGGTGTATTCAGTCGCCAGCCAGCAACCCGTGTGGGGTATCGAAATGGACTTCAAAGTGGTGCAGGAAGACGACCAGTTCTGGGATTACACAGCGTTCACCGATCTGGCCAAAGCCATCACCGGGCAAATGTCACGAGACCGCCTGATCACCCGATAGTATTATTCGAAACGATTGTTTCCCCGTAAAAACAATCTCTTATGATTGTTATCTCAAGGTCTTTCTAGTAGTCTTGGATAAGGACACCGGATTCGGAGTCACACAACGTCGCGCGCCTATTGGACATAGTCTGCTCAGAAAGCCGCGATTTGAGACTTCGATCGACGACGGCGTCGACAGCATCTGGATATGGTGCATGCAAGACAAAGGGGACGGGTATGCAGTTTTCCGAATTTGTCAGGTCGTATCGAGACGGCACCATCAGGACGAGCATTAATTCGCGTCGCGCCCTCCGCGTTTGCGAGACGGATCTGCGCATTCCTGGCGCCATGCGCGTGTCGCTTAAATTCTGGCACACGCTTGAGACCGCGTTGCTGACAGGCGGCGTTCTCGCCCTGCTATTTGTACCCTGGCACTACGCCGCCGCTGCGATTCTTGTCGGCGCACTCTTGAAACCCGGTACGCGCGCGTCCGCGAAATCGTACGTGTTGAACCTGGCTCTTCAAGACGAAGGCTTCTACAACGACATGCATGCCGCGTTGATACTGCAACTTCGGACGCCAGGCACAATGACGAATCTCGCGGCGACGCAGGCGCCCTTTCGACCACGTTCGATTCTTTGATTCAATCGCGAGGATCGCAGCGCCACAACATTCCCGTAGGAGCGCCGTCCCCGAGGCGACCTGATCGTTAAAAAATCGCGCCGGGGACGGCGCTCCTACGGGAGTCATTGTGCCTGCCGCTAGAATTTATCTGTGAAAGCCAGGTAGGCGCCGGGGTCGCTCAGCAAGACAAACAACAATCCGCTCAAGGCACCGCACAGGTGCGCATCATGATTGATGTGCCCTTGCTGGTTTTTGCCAGCCCACCAGGAATAGGCAACATAGACAACGGCGAACAGGATTGCCGGAATGGGTATCGGCAACGGGAAAATGATGAGCTTGCTGCCGGGAAAGTAAATTACGTACGCGAATAGCACGGCAGAAATCGCACCGGATGCACCGAGGGTTGCGTACTGCGGATTATCGCGATGCTTCACCACCGAGCACAGTGAACTCAATACCAGGCCACTGATATACAGCACCAGGAAACGCGTGGAACCGAGAAAGCGCTCCATCGGAAACGCGAAGAAGAAGAATGTAAACGCATTGAAGATCAGGTGGCTCAGGTCACCGTGCACAAACCCGCTCGTAATTACGGTGTCCAGCATCTGGCCGCGAGCCACGGCGTAGGGTCGCATGACCAGCCGCGCGAGCAGCGGCCTGGCCTGGTACAGACAAACCAGGCTAAGGCCGATGATTACCACAAATATGACGCTCGCTACCGGCGTCCCAAGCACTGACGATCCCATCCTTTGGAGTGTGCCCTCGTCCGGTGGAATTAACCAGAGCGGGTTGCTATTGCTGGTGAAATTCGACTCGCGCGCCGCGCCGGTCCGATAACCGCTATCTGCCCGACGACCCACATGGCCAGCATCGCGAGCGGAATCACGTACCAGGACATCGGTGTCAGTGAGAATGCATTGACAAGGAACAGATTCAAGGCGATAGCAAGTACCGCTCCGACGGCGATTCCGAGACCGCTGATCAACAGGTTTTCAATACGAAAATAGTTGATTACCTGTGCCCGGGTTGCGCCGAGCGCTCGCCGGATGCCGATTTGCCGCGTACGCCGACTGACATTGAAACTGGCGAGACCGACGATACCAAGCCCCGTAATCAGGATCAGCAAGGTAACTATGAAACCCAGCATCTTGATCATTGCATTGTCCGAGAGATAACTGCGATCGCGGACTTCCTGCATTGTTCGCACGGACTGAATAATCCGGTTCTTGTTGCTTTGCGCAAGCAGCTCCTCGACTTCGGGCATTATGCGATCCTGCGCCCCTGGCTCAGTCCTCACCAGGTACCACTGTTGCTGGCCCTCCTGCCGCAAGGGTACGATCACCGTATTCTCGATCTCTCCCCAGTTGCGCCATGGCGCCTGCAAGCGGTCGATGATACCGATGATCTGCACTGGCCGTGTATCGTCGACAAAGACAGTCTTGCCAATGGCAGATTCCGCTGTATCCGGAAACAGTGTTTTCGCAAAAGACTCCGTGATGATAATGTTGGCTGGCCATTCGTCGCCGTTCTGGCCACCCCACACAACCTGGTTGGGCGCAAAATTCGCGCCGTCTACCAGGTGCGTACCGAATGCTTCGATGGCATGCTCGTCGGTGTAGTAGACGGCTCCTGTCAACGTTTCCTTGCCGGCGCCGGGTTCAAGCTGAAAACCGCGCGCAGACCCGCCCTGCCGGAGCGGAAACGAGTTAGTCGCAATCGCTTCAACCACCCCGGGTTGGCTGCGAATCAGCTTGAGGTCTTCTTCGATCAGGCTCTGGATGTTCGTATCCGGCACGAATGCCGTACTCGACAACGTGAATATATTAGCCTCGTCCGTGCCGCTCGGACGACCCATTTGCTCTGCGCGTTCCTGCATGATTGCGATCGCATTGACCATGATTGCCAGTGTCACGGCAATCTGCAGTGCAATCAGAACACTGCCCGCTTTGTTGCGTGTCAACGAGCGCCAGATTGGTCCAAGTTCCATGTCGCGTCCCCGCTATTGAATACGTAATTGACTGGCCGGCGTCACATTCGCCGCGCGCCAGGTTGGATACAGTGCTGCAGCAATTGCCGAGACAAGTGCCAGTACCACGGCAAGCATTACCATTGACCAGTCCATGACGACCAGGCGCTGCACGAAGTCCATACCGGTGAATATGTGCTCAATGCCGCGCAGTCCCAGCCAGGTCATGGCTATTCCGAGGACGCCTCCGGCAACGCCGATTATTCCCGCCTCGATGATGTACTGACCAAACAATGTCCGCTTGCTGGCGCCGAGCGCTCTGCGCAGACTGATGTCCTTGGTACGACGCATGACCTTGGCGAGCAACAAACCGGCCGTGTTTAGCAAACACACAATCAGGAACAGGAAAGCAAGTCCAAGCAGAACGCTGACATCGTCATCGACAACGTGATTGATATCCATCCACTCTAAAACGTCGCTTAGACGATTGTTCAAAGGCCGCGGGAAGCGCCCGAAGGTCTTTTGCTCCTCGACGTAGGAGGCCAGAAACTGCTCATAGCGCGCTTTGTCATCGCGCGTTGGCAACTCGACCCAGGTCTGAACCCAGACGCACTCGGAGGCCAGGAACGCATCGTACCCGCCTTCAAAGGGTTTCCAGCAATTGATGTTGCCTACGCTGTCATGTTCGCCTGCAACGGCGACCGAAAACGGCAAATAGATTTCTTCGGGTTCTTCGTAGTAATTGTTGTTGAGGTCGTAGAATTTCGGCGTCGGCAGCCATTCATTGAGCACGCCGACGATGCGATAAGTCTCGCCGTTCAGGCTTAGCTGTTCACCCACCGAATTCTCGCCGCCAAACAAGCGCTCATTCAATGCCTGGGTCAGCACGACGACGCGTTCCTGGTTAGTGTCAGCGGCCGTATCCCACCCGGAACCGTATTGAAAAGGAACACTGAACATCGGAAAAAACGCAAAGGTCGTCGCGCGCGAGCTGACCTCAAATGGCAGCTCAGCGGCATCGGGTGGCTGCACAACCCGGCTGGATTTGTAGGAAACAACCTGGCGGAACTCGTCGCCCTTGGAATACAAATTCGTTGCATCGAGGTAGGTCGATTGCGGCGGCGGTTCATTCGGTTCGTCGTAGGGCTCGTCGGGACTCCAGTTGTCAATTTGCACGACATACAACGATGACGATTTCTCGGGAATTGGATTGCCGCTCATCACGTGATAGATCGTCACGATGGTCATGCAGGCCCCGATACCAATGCCAATTGCAGCGACCATCAGTGCGCTGAGCGCCGCGTTGCTGCGGATACTGAGCAGGCCCAGTTTGAGGTAATAGCGAAACATGGCGTTACACCTGCCCGGCGCTGGCTGCCAGCCGTATCTCGGGCGGCCTGTCACTGACTCGACCGTCGCGCACAAAAATATTGCGCCGCGCACGCTTGGCCAGCGACAGTTCGTGCGTCACCATGATTATAGTGGTGCCGCCCGCGTTAATTTCGTCGAGCAGATCAAGCACGCTGACCGCCATTTCCGTGTCGAGGTTACCGGTCGGCTCGTCCGCAAGCAGGAAACGGGGTTCACCGGCCAGGGCCCGCGCGATCGCGACCCGCTGCTGCTGCCCTCCGGACAGCTGCGCCGGGTAGTGTTTCATGCGCGATGCCAGCCCTACCAGCTCAAGTCCACGCTCGATACGTCGCTGCCGCTCGGGCGCCTTGAAGCCACGGTAGCGAAGGGGCACGTCGACGTTGTCGAAAATATTGAGTTCCGGTATCAGGTTGAAACTCTGAAAGATGAAGCCAATTTTCTCGTTGCGCACTTTCGAACGCTCGCTATCCGTCAACGATGAAATGTCCCGGCCGTCAAGTTCATAAGTGCCACCGGATAATTCTTCGAGCAGCCCGGCAATATTCAGAAAAGTTGTCTTGCCGGAGCCGGACGGGCCCGTGACAGAAACGAATTCGCCCTCGTCCACCGTGAGCGAGAATTCCCGCAATGCGTGCGTCTCGACCGTATCAGTGCGATAGATTTTTGAAACATGGGTCATCTTGAGCATCTTGCGATTCCTTTGATTACGTTATTGAGTCAACAGCACCGTCTCGGCACTGTTGAAGGGCGCGAGGCTGGAAACAATGATGCGATCGCCGGCTTCCAGGCCGCCGGTTATTTCCACCGCAGCGAGACTGCGCGCACCTATTTCAATCGGGCGCCGGACCGCCATACCATCGTCGCCAACGACATAGGCGATACGACCGCCTCCTGTGTCGAGAAACTGCCCGCGCTGTACCATCAGCACATCCGGATGTTCGTCCAGCAGGATGCGGGTCGTAAGCCTCTGGTTCTGACGCAGGTTGGACGGGGCGGCATCGACGAAGCGCACGCGCCCACTGACCTGGTTGTTGGCGATTTGTGGCGACACTGCAACCAGCGTGCCCGCATACCGCGTGGCCCCCTGCGATATTTCGGCCTGCATGCCGATGGCAAGGTCGTCCGCGTAACTCTCCGGTATCTGCACATCGATCTCGAAGCGAGTCAGATCGACAACCGCCATGACCGGCGTATCCCGGGCGACCGCCGCCTTCTGCTGCACCAGCAGATCGCCAACGATCCCGTTCACCGGTGAGCGAATCGTTAGCAGGTCCACCTGGCGTTGCAACTCGCCAAGAGCCAGTTGCTGCTGCTGCAGCTCAAATTCCGTTGCACGTGACTCAAACGCCGCGCGCTCGTCGAACAGGCTTGCGTCCGCCGTCGCATGCTGGTGCGCGAGTTCGGCTTTTTCCAGCTCATCGTTGGCTTTTTCGTGATCAATGGACGGAACAACACCAAGTTTGTAGCCCTCATCAGCGCGTCGTTTTTCACGGTTGGCCGCGGTCAACGCCACCTTGGCAAGATCGGCCGCCTTGTGTTTATCGAGTGCCAGTTGCTTCAGCTCTATGCGCTCACGCTGCAGATCCATCCGCTTTTGTTCGTACGCCGACTGCAATTGTTGCAACTGGCTGGTCAGTTCAGGGCTGTCTACCGTAGCCAGTACCTGCCCCTCGGTAACCTGCTGGCCTGCCTCGACAGACAAGGTGATCGTTCCGGACGCGCTTGCATACAGAGTCGGGCGAACCGCCGCCACGACGCGCCCCTGCACGGAGACATCGCGAACCAGGTCGCCCCTGGACACAGTCGCAATCCGGACCCGGTCCATCGGCACGGTTTCGGTCGCATTGGCCCAGCGCTCGAGGGCGGGTGTGGCGAGCCAGGCACCAGTCAGCAATGCCAGGATAACGGCCGCCAGTACAAGCCGAGGCTTCAACTTGCTGCGCGGTGCGAGTTTTACGTCCTGCGACGATGTGTCGGCGATTTTCAGCGCGGACTCCCCAATCATGTCCGGTCCCAATGGCATCTATGGGGCTTAGATGCACCGGGAGCGAATTTCGTTTGAGGTTTTCAGAATTTTGACGATTTCGCCTGCGGCGCGACATCGGGACGCCGCCTGACGGAGCCAGTTGCAGAGGCGGAGGCAACGTGCGAGCCGCTTGCTTCGTATAATCGCCTGCGTATCATGGACCGTACGATCAGAATGAAGGACCACAAGTCTTCATAAGCCGGAATTATGAACCCCTGCTACGCGACCGACCGCTTGGCGCGTTTAACTGGCTTATCGAGGACCACAGGAACAGTAATGAATGACAGCAACCGCCGTGCGAATGCCGGTCCGGCTAATGGCATACCGGATATGCCGATCGAATCAGTCGACGATTTTCGCATCAGGATGCAAGCGATTCGCAGCCGTGTCGATCAAGCCTGTCACGCAGCCGGACGTGAGCCGCAAGAGGTCCGCATTCTCCCGGTTAGCAAGACAGTGGACGTCGATCGTATACGGCTGGCCTATGACGCAGGATGTCGGTCATTTGGGGAAAACAAAGTACAGGAGGCACGGGTCAAGGAAGAGGCTTTGTCTGAATTGAACATTCAATGGTCCGTAATCGGCCATTTGCAAACCAACAAAGTCAAATACGTAGCGAGGTTTGCACATGAATTTCAGGCCCTGGATAGCTTGAGAATTGCCGAGTTGCTGGAGCGACGGTTGCAAACTGCAGGCCGCAAGCTGGATGTCTATGTGCAGGTGAACAGTTCCGGAGAATCATCCAAATACGGCTTGCCACCGGAAGATGTGTCGGGATTCGTAAAAAAGCTCGCGCCGTACAGTGCGCTTAAGGTCTGTGGTCTCATGACCATCGCCGTATTCTCCGCCGATCAGGATCATGTACGGCGTTGCTTTGCGACGATGCATGACCTTCGGCGCTCGCTCAGAAATGAATCCAGTTCGAACGAGTCGATTGAAGAACTCTCCATGGGTATGTCGAATGATTTCGAAGCCGCGATCGCAGAAGGCGCAACTGTCGTACGTGTCGGCAGGGCTTTGTTTGGACCACGCCCGCTGCCAGACAGCTACTACTGGCCAGCGGCGGTTAGCTAAGGATGCGCCGGCCAAACATCGTCAGCATCCAGTCGCAGCTGGTATACGGTTGTGCAGGGAATAATGCTGCTGTGCCGATACTGCGGGGACTGGGGGCCACCGTCTATCCCGTGCCAACCGTGCTGTTCTCCAATACACCACATTACCCAACGATTGGCGGCCAGGTATTGGCTGCGCCGTTCATCGAGGATTTGCTCACCACGTTGCTCGATCGCGTCCGGCCGGCCGAGATCGACGCCATTACAACCGGCTATATAGGGTCTGCAGAAACGGCGCGAGTGGTGGCCGATTTTATCGACAGTGTGCGCAGCCAGCATCCGGGTATCGTCGTTTTGTGTGATCCGGTGATGGGTGATGGCGATGTCGGATTGTACGTCGACGATGCGGTAGCTGATGCCGTGTGCACGCAACTTATTCCGCGTGCCAACATAGTGACGCCCAATCTGTTTGAGGCACAATGCATCGTCGGCGATGGAAGTTTAACTGCCTCTGGCTACTCGATCAGCCTGCTTCGGAATGACGTGAAAGTAGCAATAGTTACCGGGCAATTCGACGAGAGTACTAATGAAGTCTCGACGTTTGCATCGTCCAGCGATGAAATATGGCGCGTAACCACACCGAGGATCCATGTGCGCCCTACCGGTACGGGAGATGTGTTTGCTGCCGGGTTCCTGTACGAGTGGCTGGTATCTGATTCAATTCCCTCTGCCCTGGAACGTGCTGTCTCGCTGGTACTCCCTCTTCTTGAACGCTGTTTACGCACGGATTGCGTGGAAATGATGCCGGAAGCTCTGGAGCCAACTGATTTCGCGCGGCCACCTGCCCATAGTGCACAGCTTGTGGACCGAGTCGCAGCCACCCGTTTCGAATAGGTGGTCACCTGTGCCAGGGTGAGCTGCCCGGCTACGCGAACTCAGAACTCAAAACAATGTGCCCAGGCCGTGCCGCCACATTCTCTTTGGACCACTCGGCCGCTCCACGCAGAGCATTCTCGAACACGTGCGACCCGGCCTTGATCGCACCGATACGGAAGCTTCGCGACTTCGGACACGTTGCTTCCCTTAGCATGTCGACCGCCTCACTTCCTGCGGGTGACAGGAAATCCCGCGATGCTTGCAGATATCGTTCGCAGATGGTCTCGTAAGCTGTGCAGACGTCCGGGCTTCGATGCTCGTCAGGCTGCGTGCAAAATTCGACCACCGCCCCCGCAAGATCCGCGGAGCGTGCCAGACGCTGCTGGATACCCCACATTGCTAACCCATGGCGCGCGGGCCGTCGAGCGCCGGCTGATGTGCCCGTACGCCATTGCGCGTTGACCGTCTCTCGCGCGATATTCGAATGACCCCACCATGTGCCAACCCGGTCAAACAGGTGGTCGCCGGTCTGATTGAAACACAGATAAATTACGCGACCGTCACCAATGCGCAATAGTGAATGCCAATCGATATACACAACGTGCCGGGCCGGGCCAATCATCTCGCTCAAGATTTTCTCGAGTATCGTTCGCGACCAGGCCGGCCGGACTCCTCCAAACCCGATGCCGTCGGGACGGTGAAATTGCCCACTGCTCAAGGCATTGTCAACCTCCCAACGTCCGTACTTTTCGATCGACGCCGCAAAAGCGTCCAAATGCTCGTTTAACAACTCAGGGCTCGGTGCCCGCGCAGGAGGCAACGCCCCAAAGACCTTGTCATAAATCGGATCAGTGGCGGGTACGTTGCGAAAATCGATCCAGTTCCGATTCAGATCAACATTATCTTCATTCGTGCGAATGTAATGTGCCATGCCGAACGGATTGACTGCGTGAATCTGCACAACTGCGACCCCGTCCGGGAGGTGCGACATGAGCCCCGCGCGCATGACATGGGTTTGTATTGCCGATCCACAGAAGCCTTCGCCACCATGCGTTCCCGACATTGTCAAAAGCACGACATCAGCATCTTTTGCTCCCGATCGGCAGACATCAATAGACATCTCCTCACCGAATGCGCTGCGGCCCCCGGGAAATTCGAATGTCGCTACATCGCAAGCTGATGCTTTACTCGCCTCAACAAACTTTCTCCGTGCCTCTGTGAACGACTGTGAGAAAGTTTTTAGCTCGTTATCCACGATTTTCTTGCTCCACTACTACTACTCCCGTTTCCGCAGGCTATCAGTGATGCTGCGCAGCAAGCCATTCATCGTACAGGGACGGGCCGACCGGTCGCTTGAATGCAAATTGTGGCAGCGTGATCTCGTCGGGTAATTCGTCGAAGAAGCTCTTGTCCTTTCCGCCCGACAGGTCGGCATCGATGAACGCGTAAAGATTGTCCGCTGCGTCTGGCATCAGTTCCTCCAGTTCTTCAAAAGGACAATGTCCGGCGCCTGTAACGGTCACCAGGTGGCCTTTCTGGAGCGAGGGCAACAAGGCTTTGGCATTCTCGAGGGGCGTCGACCAATCCAGGTCACCATTAACAAGGAGCACCGGGACAGCTATTTCCTGGTTAGCTCGAAAATTGTCATCAACGACAGGCGTGAGAGTCAGATCACGCGTATTTCGATAGGAGGCATTGATGTCGCCAAGCCATCGGGCCTCTCGTTGCTGCAGAAGTTCTTCGTCTCTGTGCGCGGAAATTCCCAGGCTGTTGTCTATCAATAGTTCAATCATAGGAAGACGACTAGGATTGCGACTTTGCCATGCGAGAACCGCAAGGTAGCGGTAGTCGCCGTTATAGAGCTCGAGAATGAAACGCGGCCAATTCTCGTAGCGCTCTCTGTTGGTCTCACCGAATGAGGAGCGGAGCTCTCGCTGCAGGTCGTATGCGCCGATCGTGATACTGATTTCATTGCCTGTCGGGCCGGTGAATTCGATTTCGACCGGTTTCGCTTCCAGCCGTGCAATAACATCGACTAATGCCGCCATCAATCCATCGGGTGGAACAAGCGGAGCAAATTGTGGGTCCGCTTCCGCCGATTCGGCGAGGCGCTGCATAGACGCCCACAGCCATTTCGGGCTGTCGTACGCGTAGTCGAGCGGCTCCACTCCAGATAGCATTGCGCGCTGAACCGTCGCCGGCCAACGTTTCAGGTAAGCAAGGCTCCACTGGGATCCAAAACTGCAGGCTCGTAAAATAATTTGATCGTAAGCAAGCGCCGATCGAAGTTCGTAGACATCATCGACAATATTCACGATGTCGTAACCCGCCAGGTCAACTCCTTTCTCACTCCACGATGCCTGAACGCTTTGCACCTCTTTTCGCAGCGCACTTCGATCACGATCCGATGCGCGGGGTCTATCCAAGGCTTGGCCACCCCTTGCAAAGTACAATGGAGGTACCAGATTCGGTGCCTTCGGGTTGCCGCGCTGACTGACATACACGACGTCTCTCCGTTGTCGCAGGCGCTGCGCATCCCGGAAACGGTCCGGTTCGTTGAAATCCCACTCCGATCCCGGCCCGCCGGGGAGCAAGAATACCGGCGGCTGCTTCGAGTTTGCATCCAGAGACGCGAAACGCAGGAAATGAATTGGTATTATCCGACCGCCGCGCTTCGCACGATTTTCCGGCACGAAAAACAAGCCGCGCTCAGCCGTTTGCAACTCACCGTCGGGGCCCGTAAGCACGTCGGGAACCGTCACATACGTTCCCGCCTGCGGTGGGTCGGCGAACACTGGTACGGACGGAACAATCGTACCGACGATGCTCAGGAGGAGAAAACGAACAGATCTTCTAGTCATCAACCTACCTCATATTACTCAGCGACTATTCGCTTGCTGTCTTTGTGCGTAACGCCGCCTCTAGAACCAGGTCGTCGACGTTACCGCCGGAAATGACGACGCCAATATTCTTGCCTCGTGCTGGGGCTTTCCCTGCCAGCAGGGCCGCCAAAGCAACCGCCCCGCCCGGTTCTGCAACGATCTTGAGTTCAGTCAGTGCAAAGCGCATGGCCTTCAGCACCTCCTCGTCCTGTACTACGAGCCCTCTGGTTAACAGCTGGCTATTGATTTGCCAGGTAATAGCCCCTGGTTCAGGAGCAAGCAAGGCGTCGCAGAGTGTTCGGGCTTTGCCGCTGTTCTTTAATCGCCGGCCTGCCTCGAGCGAACGCGAGTGGTCATCGTAGCCGTCAGGCTCGACGGCGAAGATCTTCGTACCTGGACTGAGCTCCTTGAATGCCAATGCCGTGCCCGCAATCAGCCCGCCGCCTCCGCAGCACACCAGCAGCAGGTCAAGCTCAACATTCATCACTTCCAGTTGTTGAACAATCTCCAGGCCCACGGTGCCCTGGCCTGCAATGACGTTTGCATCGTCATACGACGGCACAAGTGTGCTTCCGTGTTCGACAGAGATCCTGTGCGCAATTTCCTCACGGCTTTCGCTGGCTCGATCGTAAAAAATGATGTTCGCACCCAGCCTTCGCGTATTCTCAATCTTGATACTCGGTGCATCTCGCGGCATTACGATCGTAGCGTTCACGCCGAGCATTTTCGACACATAGGCCACACCCTGCGCATGATTACCTGAGGACCAGGCCACGACACCGCAGCTCATTTCAGCCTCACTGAGCTGGACTAGCCGGTTGAATGCCCCTCTGAACTTAAAAGAGCCAGAATGTTGTAAGCACTCCGCCTTGACGAAAACCTGTGCACCGGTTATTTCGTCAAGTATGGCCGACCGCAACAGCGGGGTCTTGACCGCCTTGCCGGACAGCCGCTCCGCCGCTGCCACGACATCCAAGTAGTCTGGAACATGCATATTGGGTCCGATTCCCGGCGAGTCCGTGAACGCCGCCTGTCTGATGAACGATGTACGCTGGTTCGCACTGTCAGCAGTTGCTATCGTCAGCGAACAAGAACAGAGTTTGACACCAAAGGCACCGTAGGTTTTTCCGAGTTAAGCACAATTCGCGGGCGATTTTTTGCCAATTTGGATCGAAAATAGTCGCTTTTTTTTTCAAACCCGTTGCAAACTGTAGCGACACAGCAATCGCTGGTCTGCTTGCGCTGGCCACTATTAATCAGTAGAGGTGAAAGAGTGTCACCGTCTTATGGCTTCTTTTTCCTTGTAACGCGGCGTCACAGTTTAATGTCGCGTGCACTTCGCAAACTCCGGTCAACGCAAGTTCGTTGCATCACTTTCTCGTTGCTTGCCATGACGTCGGCCGGCGCACAAACGTCCGGCTTGACACCGGAGCAAATCATAGGATTGAACTCGGTTGCAGAAGCTGCGCTGTCACCTAACGGTGAGCAGATCGCCTATCGAACTGATGTCTGGCCTGAAGAAAAAGGACCGGTAAGGAAAGCTGGCCGGCTTTGGCTGATCTCTTCTGGTGGGGGCCAGCCCATACGCCTGGCACCGCAAAGTTTCTCCGCAGACAGTCCGCAGTGGTCACCGGATGGGTTACAACTCGCCTGGATTGCAAAGCGCTCGTCGGATTCTCCTCCGCAAGTTTTCGTGTCACCTGCTGCAGGTTCCGGTGAAACGCAGTTGACGAGCACCCGTGGCGGAGTGGTCGCTTTCCGCTGGTCACCGGACCATAAACGGATCGCTTTTGTCGCTGCCGATGCTCCCGGCGATGAGACCCTTACAGGTAAAGACTGGACGATCGTCGGCCGCGAATACCGGCAACGCCGGCTCTATGTTGTCGAGGCCGGCACGCACAAGCTGACGCCCGTCACAAACGATGGCCTGACTGTGCATGACTTTTCATGGTCTCCTAATAGCAAGATGCTGGCCCTGGCGGCGGCACCCGCACCCGATGAAGACAGTCAACTTCTGCGCACCCAGGTGTATTCGGTTGCCGCCACAGGTACCGATATCGCTTTGCTTGCGCGTACCGAAGGCAGGCTGTCCCATCCTGTTTGGTCGAACGACGGCAAATGGATCGCCTGGCTGGGCTCTACATCGATAACCGACCCGGTTGATGGCAGCGTATTCGTCGTTTCTGCAAGCGCTCCAGGCGAGCCCAGAAACCTGACAGAAGGCCTGGCCGGTACCGCGAGCTGGCTTGGCGCTGTGCCGGGCGCGCCCGCCACTTTCGCATTTGTATCCCAGGAATGGCAGGCCACGGTACTTCGCGAAGTTGCAATCGAAAATGCGGCAATTCGCACGATTAGCGCAACACGGCATGTATTCTCGGGTGGGCCATCCTTTAGTGCTGATGGGCGGCGCTTCGCAATTGTTGCCAATACACCCGAGCATCCAGACGAGCTATTTATTGCGAATGGCACTGATTCTCCCGAATTGCACCGATTGACCGTGTCCAATTCCGAATTGGCCGGAATCGAACTCGGCAAGCAGGAGGTATTTCGTTGGCGGAGCAAGGACGGGACGCCAATCGAGGGTGTCTTGCTCACGCCGCCGCAATACAGGAAAGGCAGGCGCTACCCGGTGATTCTGCACATCCACGGCGGCTCTGAGAGCGTCGATTCCAATGGCTGGCAGGCGAGTTTTGACAATTTCGGTCAATCTCTTGCGGCGCGCGGCTTCGTCGTACTCTATCCGAATTACAGGGGCAGCCGGGGACGCGGCGTCGAATTCGTTCGCGGCAATCGGAAAGACATGATGGGCCGGTCCTGGGAGGACATCGAGAGTGGCCTCGATGCCCTGATCGACGCGGGAATTGCCGACGGTGCACGGGCAGGAATATATGGCTTCAGCTGGGGTGGATATGCGGCCGGCTGGGGCGCTACCTATGCCAGCCATCGATTTAAAGCTGCTGTCGCGGGTGCTGGGATCTACAACTGGATTAGCGAAGCCGGATCGAATAGCAGCCGCATGCATGAACAACTAGCCCACTGGGACGCCCCTCTTTATGAGAATTTCGGCTTCTACCTTGCGCGGTCACCGATATTCCACATTCGTCATGCCAACACCCCGATCCTGCTGCTGCACGGGGAAATGGATCAGTCGTGCCCGGTCAGCCAGGCGCTTGAGTT
The DNA here is from genome assembly GCA_002338615.1 of Proteobacteria bacterium UBA1844. GTDB lineage: Bacteria > Pseudomonadota > Gammaproteobacteria > Steroidobacterales > Woeseiaceae > UBA1847. The sequence continues at coordinate 22,487 of DDIS01000141.1, forward strand.
TCACACGGCCTTGCAATGGAAGGGTGTACCGTCAGAGCTGGTTATCTATCCTCGCGAAGAACACGGCATGTCAGAATACGAGCATCAGCTTGATTTTTTGACGCGTGGAATTGCCTGGTTTGACCGCCTCTAGAAAATCAATCGAAGACGTACTCGTATTTGCCTTTGTTAGCTGAACCAGGACCCAAAGCACGTCGCTCCATGTCGACAATTTCTCCCAGCTTTCGGACCGACTGCGCAATTTGCTCATTCCAAACACGGCCTGCGCTTAGCCGAATGTATTGGCGCAGGTCACGATGCGCTGAAAACATTGTCCCGGGCGCAATATTAATTCGCTGCCGTAGCGCGGCCTGGTGAAGGCTGAGACAATCCATTCCATCCGGTAGCCTGATCCAGATAAAATTTCCACCGTGCGGCTCGAACATCACCGTATCGTCCGGCCAATGTTCGTCGATCGTCTGCATCAGCTGGGACATCTGCGATCGGAATGCCGCCCTGAGTCGCTTCAAATGCTGGTCATAGGCTCTGGAGGATGCAAATTCCATCGTTGCTAGCTGAACCAGCATTGGTGTCGAGATAGACGTACAAAACTTCATATCGAGAGTCCGGTCAAGATATCGCCCGGGCGCCGCAAATCCAACTCTAAGTCCTGGTGAGATAGTCTTTGAAAACGAACAACACAAGACAGTATTACCTGAATGGTCGTATGCCCTGAGAGGAGTCGGGCGCGTTCCCTCGTAGAAAAGTTCGCGATTCGTATCGTCTTCAATTAACGGAATCTTCTTCTCCAGACACAGATCCACGAGTAAGCGTTTGTCATGTTCCGGCATCAAGCAACCAGTGGGGCTGCCGATGTTCGGCATCGCTACCACCGCAGCTATTTTCACCTCGTCTCGTGCGAGGAGATCGCTAAGCACATCGATTCGAAGTCCAGTACGTGGATCACTGGGCAACTCGATAACTTTGAGATTAAGTGCTTCGGCTGCCAAAAGAATGCCATAGTAGGTTGGAGATTCGACAACGACGATATCGCCGGGCTGGCATACGGCGCTCAGGCAAAGATGGAGTGCCTCCTGACCACCCGATGTTACAACAAGTTCATTTGGGCTCAACTGGCAGCCGTCTGCCAAAAGCCGGCGCGCGATGACCTGGCGCAACGCGGCCAGTCCGGAAACGTCGCTGTACTCATGTACAACACGATCCTGGCGCCTGCAGATTGCTGCCATGATTGAATTGAGCTTGCGTATTGGAAATAGCTCGATACTCGGTGCATCGAAGCCTATCGGCGTTGCATTCTTCAGATCCGCCGAATCAAATATCCAACGTACCATGCTACCGAGCTCCGGTGGCATTGGTTCGATAGCATCGGCACGGGATTCCGGACTTCCACTCGGATCAATAACGAAAAAGCCCGATCGCTCACGCGCCTCAACCAGGCCGGCCGATTCCAAATTGATGTATGCCTGCAAAACAGTTGGAGCGCTGACGCCGTACCGCTTGCTAGTAACACGCACCGACGGAAGCTTCTGCCCGGCTTGGTAGAGACCTGATTGTATGGCGAAATGGAAGTCATCAAAAATAACCTGATAAATTGGTTTCCTTTTGCTCGATTTCTTAGCCGCTTTTTTTGTATCTGGTCTCAACGTACCGGAACCATTTCCCTTCATCTGTTATACACCGGTGCTTGTCCGTCTGTATAGGGTGCCACTGGACTGTCAACGATATCATTTCGCAGTCCTAAATGGCTGTCTTTTACTTGTCAAACTGAAATGAGCATCTTCGACCAATCAGAATATTCGCACCGCATTGCAACGGTAAAACGCAAAATGGCCACCGCTGGCATCGACGTGTTGCTCGTCATTAATCCGGAGAATATCTACTATCTGACCGGATATTCCGGCTGGTCCTTTTACACGCCGCAATTTGCGGTAATAGCGCTGGACGACGATGAACCACTCCTGATCCTCCGTGATATGGATACCGCATGCGCAGATTATACAGTGTTCATGGGGCCGGATCGTGTCGTTGGGTACCCCGAACTCTATATCGGTTCGACCGAACGCCACCCGACGACCTATATCGCAGACCAGCTCGCTCAGCGCGCCTGGTCCGATAAGCGACTTGGCGTTGAACTGGGTGCCCATTTTTTTTCTGCGCTAATCTACGAAAAACTGCGCTCATGCCTCCCGAACGCGACGTTTGTTGATGCCTACCTGCTGGTCGATTGGGTGCGTACTTACAAGTCCGAGGCCGAAATAGGCATTATGCAACAAGCAGGCAAAATCGCCGAAAGTGCAATGCGACGAGCGATAGATGTCATCCGGCCCGGCGTACGCGAGTGCGATGCCGCCGCAGAAATTTTTCATGCGCAAGTATCGGGTACGACGGACTACGGCGGAAGCACTCCGGCCAGTATTTCCATGCCTTCCGGCGCGAAGGCCGCATCGCCGCACCTTCGCTGGAGTGACGAACGCTACCCGGCAACAACCTGCATCAATATAGAACTCGGCGGCGCGCGCCACGAATACCATGCCGGTTTGTCGCGAACAATTCATCTTGGACGACCGCCCGCGCAACTCGTGTCACTTTCCGCCGTTGTCATTGAAGGCCTCCAGACCGCCCTCGATGCGGCGCGCACCGGTGTAAGCTGTGAAGCAGTCGAAGCGGCGTGGCGGCAGGTTATCAGTCGGGCCGGTTACGAGAAGAAGTCTCGTATCGGTTATTCTATAGGCCTGTGTTTTCAGCCAACCTGGATCGACCTTACCGCTAGTTTACAGGCAGGGGATAAAACCATTCTCGAGCCCAACATGGTATTTCACATGATCTGCGGCATGTGGAAAGGTGAGCATAACTTCGTGATCAGCGAAACATTCCGGGTGACCGATTCCGCGCCCGAGTTGCTTTCTCAATTGGACCAGGACCTCGTCGTACGGGATTGACCCCACATTTGACTGTGAGTGTATAGGTCAGTGTGCAATCAAAGTCTATGACCAAGCGACGGAGATGCGCTGGACAATGAATAAATCTCAGCTACCTTCACTACTTCGGGCAATTTTCCAATCGCTGCTCGTCATTCTCATTGCCGTAACTCCTGCCAATGCCGAAAACGCTGAGGCAAGGCACGAATGGGCCATTGCAACTGACTCAGAAGTAGCGCGGATTGCGGATAGCCTGGCCAAGCTTGATGCAAATTTCAGGTCAGGCGACTACGGCAACATTGACGAGTTCCTGCTGATCAAAGACAGAAAGATTTATGCACATTTTCGATATCGAAACGACTACTGGCGGCAATTCGAAACGACGCTGCAAAACGATAGGAAACTGACAAACCAAACCACTTACGACTATTCGGACTCATTTCCCTACAATTATGCGCATCCGGAATGGCATCCCTACTATATGGGCTCCGAGCTTCACACGTTGCAGTCGATTTCGAAAAGTGTCGTATCAATACTTGCAGGCATTGCCATAGACCGCAAGGAGATATCGTCGGTTGACGTCGCTGTCGTTGACCTGCTCGCCGGTTGTTATCGAATTCCGAATCGCGACGCGTCCTGGAATATGGTGACACTTGAGCACCTCCTGACGATGCGGCTCAATCTGAATTGGCGTAGCGACCTGCCATTTGACGACCCGGACAATCCTGATACGGGCATCGAAATGAGTGACGATTGGGTGCAATACACTCTGAATCTTCCGATGCGGGGAACGCCTGGGACGTCATTCCTCTACAACAGTGGTGCAACACAATTGATCGGCGCGATACTGCGCGAATCCACCGGAGTTGATATTGAGGAATACGCCCGTCGACACTTATTTAAGGCACTTGCGATCGACAATTTTTATTGGAAACAGACTCCTGCCGGTCCAAGCGACGCGTTGGGCGGGCTGTATCTTAAAGCGACGGATCTGGCCAAGATAGGTCAGTTAATGATAGACAATGGCATTTGGGCCGGGCAACGGGTAGTTTCCAGCAAGTGGGTCGAAGATTCGCTGTACGCGACAACTGAAAGTGCAATCGAGTCGGGAGATGACCGACACGGATACGGTTACCAGTGGTGGCTGCCACATGACCTCTTTGGCGAACGGGCTTTCTCAGGGCTTGGATACGGGGGACAACTGTTGCTTGGACTACCAGATCAAAATGTTGTTGTTGTGCTGTATGGCTGGAATCCCGAATACGAGTTCCCTGCCCCACGAAAAAGCTTTCGTCCGATGTTGAACGAGTGGCTAATAAACGAAATACTTGCGCGTTTTGAAAGCGAGTAATAGCAGAAGGCAACGGAAATAATGGAAAGTATCTTTACTGAACATGCCCCGCCTCCCAATGGACACTATTCCCAGGCGATGGTTGCAGGAAACCTCGTATTCGTATCCGGACAATTGCCAATAAGAGTCGTGGCTGAAAACAGAGCTGACGATAGCAAGGCCGTTGGCGGCATCGAACAGCAAACTCGAATCGCCCTGGAAAACGTGCAATCAATTCTCGAGTCCTGCAACAGCTCGCTGGCGCAGGTGATCAAGACCACGATATACATCTCGGACATTTCCCAGTGGGGGCTCGTTGACAAAGTCTATGCCGAGTTTTTCGGCAGCCACAGGCCAGCGCGCGCGGTCGTACCGACAAGAGAGCTTCACTACGGGTATCAGATTGAGATCGAGGCAATCGCGTCGCTGTCGGCGCGTGAACCAGACCGTTAAGTCAATGGCAATCCCCACGACGCGCGCCGATGAGCTTATGAGGGAGGCTCTTCACCTTCAGGAACTGGGTGATAACCGGCAAGCTTTGATAATCTACGAGCAAATTCTGCGAAGCTACCCCCGGCATCCGGATGTCTTGCACAATGCGGGGTTCGCGCAGTTTCAGCTTGGCAAAATGCATGCTGCGGAAAATCATTTTCTGGCGGCGATCAGCCTACGTCCACGGTTTGATAGAGCAAGATCCAATCTTGTCAGGCTGTGGACAAGAATGGACCGATCCAAGACCTTGACCGAAATCGCGCATGATCCGGATTGGGTTGACGCGCTTGACTTTGAAGCAAGTATCGAGTTGTGCAAACACTTCATGGACCGTGAGGACTTTGTCCTTGCGTTGACCTTTAGTCGCCGGGCATTGACGCTGAACGCGGCTGCGCCCCATGCCTCCCAGTACCTTGGCATTTGCCTGTTACGAACGAACCGCGCGGAGGAAGCTGAACCGCATTTTCGCAAAGCACTTGAATATTTGCCAAAGAGCCCGGAAATAATGGCGAGTCTCGCTCGCTGCCTGCTGTCGATGCATATGCGGAGGAAGAGAAAGAGTTACTGGATGGAGGCACGCACACTCCTTTCGACCGCCGCAACGGCAGCGCCAGGGAGTCCGCGCATTCGTCATGAGTTGGGGACCGTTTACGAAGAAAACGGGGAATTTCCCGTTGCCCTCGACGAATATCGACGTGCACTTGACGCCAAGCCGGATTATTTGCCTGCGCTGGCAAGCCTTGTTTCTCTTTCACGGGAAGATGCGCCGCAAGATTTACTCAACAACCTGCAGGACGTTCTTGAACAGGATACGACGTACCCGAACTCCGAGAAATCGCGAGGCTACCAGGCACTTGGGAAGTACTTCGACCATCAACAACACTACGACCAGGCATTCGACTGCTTCAAACGTTCGAATCAATTGCTGAGACCTGGCGCCGCATATGATCGTGCAGGGCGCGAGGTGTATATAGACAACCTCATCGCCACCTACGCAACCCCGGCCTTGAGCCACACTGAACCGGCCGACAGCGGTGAAGTCCGGCCCGTATTCGTTGTCGGAATGCCACGTTCGGGAACGACTCTGCTTGAGCATATGTTAGCAAGTCACCCACTGATTGAAGGTGCCGGCGAGTTGCCATACTTTACCGGACTTGAGCGACGCGGGTTGTCGCTTCACAATGAATTCGGGCGCAGGTGCGACGACTGGGATTTACGATTGCAATCCGCTTACCAGAAGCGATTGCAGGACGAATACGACCAGATCCTTGAAAAGATTGACGCAGATGCTCGACATATTATCGACAAGATGCCATTCAACTTCAGCCAGGTTGGAATGATTCTATACCTCTACCCGACGGCCAGGATTGTGCACGCAAAAAGGGATATGTTCGACACCTGCGTGTCATGTTTTATTGAGTCATTCAGTGCTGAACACAACTGGTCTTTTGATCTCGGCGACATTGCTCATTATTATCTGCAGTACCAGAGATTGATGAAACACTGGATTGCGATATTCGGCAGCCAGATTATGACGATAGACTACGAAGACGTCGTCTCTGATCGTGAAAGCGCGGTTCGACGGATTCTGGACTTTCTGAAGCTGGATTGGAGTGCGAAATGCCTGCATTACAAAGACCAGGACCGGTCAATCAGAACGCCAAGCAAGTGGCAGGGTCGCCAGCCTATCTACAAGACGTCGGTAAAACGGTGGAAATGCTATAAGGCGCACCTGACACCGCTTTTCGAAAGCGCCGGTGCCGCAAGCGAGGTTGGCGATATTCTGAAACCCGCACCCCGGCGATTGAAGATCTAGACTTCAACTCCCCGTTTATTGCCGTTCTGTACCTACAGGCTCATCCGGATATAGGCATAGAAAGCCCTGGGCTCGCCGTAGTTGACGCCGTACTCACTTTGCGATGGAAGAACATAGGACTCATCAAGAACATTGGAAAGGTTTATCCCAATTTCGACACGGGTCGTCAATGGATAGGCGGCATAGATTTCGAGCAAATTATACGATGGAATCTTATAGTCTACGTTGATCGAGGGCGTCTGTTCGCTCGCATAGAAATAGGATGCTCCCAGGTTCAGGCCATCCAGATAGTTGTTGGTCACAGCGGTGTAGTTCAGAAAGATCGACCCTGAGCGATTGGGCCCGAGTTCCAGGTCGCGACCCAGAAGGAACGGATCCTGGGGTGCGGCTGTCACCGATCCTGTGACATACGCGTAATTCGCCGCAATTGACCAGTTTTCACTTAGCTGGCCCATGATCTCAATTTCCCAACCGCTCCGTTCTTCTGCGCCGCCCGCAATAACGAAGTCATCTCCGGGCCCGTTCTCCGGGTCGGAAATTGCATCATCGTCGATGTCCATATCGAAAACTGCAAGGTTGATACCGAGCGACTCACCGAGGAAAACAGCTTTCGCGCCAACCTCGTACAGCGTTCCGTGTTCGTTGCCGACAACTCCTCCCTCCCGAGTCGTTCCAACCTGTGGTTGAAATCCATCGACCGTCATTGCGTAGGCGTTTATCTGCGGCGTAAGCTCATAAACCAGCCCAGCTCGGTAGGTGAGCTCATCGGTCGAATGGTCGGCCAATACCGACCCGGTAACCAGTATCTGATCGAGAGTGAAGCCCCCGTCACCCGATGCATAAAACACATCAATATCATCGTATCGGGCACCCAGGGTTAACTTTAATTTACCTGTAAGTTCGAATTGGCCTTGAATTCCAAAGTTTGCGTCCTTCTGCTGATCGTAATTGCCGTTCCCAAAACAGTAGTCACCGGTTTGATTGACAATATCGTCTAACGGCAGCATCTCGCCAACCAGCTCTGTCGTTTCAAAATCGAATATATCAATACCGCCGGTACATGCCGTCGCATAGCCGTCCGTAAACGTCCAATCTTCGTATCCTGCAAGGACAAAGACCGTATGCTCTCGGGAAAATGCCTCGAAATCATGTTGCAGCGACAATTCCACATTAAAAACCTCCAACTCGTGATGGAGCTCCTGTGAATAGCTGTAAACATAACCGTAGTACGATGAGTTCGGGTCAATTGAAACCGGTCCATAGTAGGACTCGGTGTAAGCCGAGCGCAAATTCAGATTGGACTTGGATTGATTCACCGCAGCGGTTACGGTTGTTGATTCCGACGGACGATACCGAAGCTTCAACACCGATGCGCGAATTTCATTGTCGGACCGGTTGTACTCCGGGTTACCTGTAAATGTGTCCCGGGACAAGATTCCTTTTGTCGGCAAGACCGTATTGCCATCACCGTCCTCGAAAACCGGCAAAGTTCCGCCGGCGACATTGTCGGCGTTTTGAAAATATCCGTTGTACGACAAAAGAAGAGAATCCGTGATGTCGTATTCCAGTGCGGGTGTAAGCGTAAGTAGATCCGCCTGTTCGCCCACGCGAAAGGATTCACCATCCGTGTAGCCTGCACTTAGCCGGGCCCGAAGATCCCCGTCAGCCGTAAGCGGTACATTGACGTCGCCTTCAATTCGGTAGTTGTCGTAAGATCCGAACCCGAGTTCGCCAGAAACGGATAGCTCACGTTCCGGTTTTTTCGTAATAAGGTTAATGATTCCGCCATAAGACACGACACCGTACGCAATTGATGCCGGGCCTCGGACGAACTCCATTCTTTCGATACCCGTCATATCCAGAATGCCCTGAAAGGCAAATGAATAGTTGTCGAGTTTAAAACTTCGACCTGTGCCCAGTACGGTCCCCCGCGACGCGAAGGTCGAGCGCGGCTCGCCGAATCCATTCAGTCCAAGATCAGCAAGACCCGGTACGTACTTCGATGCATCTTCAATTGACTGAATATTGGCGGTTTCAATAAAATCGCCCGTTAAAACCGAGACTGACTGTGGGATATCCTGAATCGGCACATCGAACTTCGATACGCTACTCGCATCGAGCGCGCGGAAAAATTCCGGGCGCCGGCCCATCACTACGATTTCTTGAAGCGTTTGTGAGCTATGTTCGCCCTGCGCCGCCGGTTTCTTGCCCTCCGCGGCACTTCCCGTTGGATTTGCAGCGCCGCTCGCAACAGATGACGCACTCGCACCTTCCTGTATCGAAGAACGCGCATTCTCGTCCGCGGCCAGGATTGGAACAACCGGATCCGCGTATGCAGCGGGATTGATACCGTAAATCGCGGCGGCGACGAACGTCGCCAGCGTACTCTTCCGCGGTACGAAATCCTGGCGCCTAGGAGCCTTGCCAGGCAACCTCGTCTGCAGGTCCAATCTTAATGCCGACATGTTCCCCCCCGATGTTCACAGGCCCGAATAGTTTCCGGACGATATGAATCAGTAATTCGTATGTTTGCAAATGCTGCTTTTTTTTCGCAGATGATCGACGTTGTTTCGCCGTTCGACTCGCGCTTGGACCGAAGCATGCCAGGTTTCGTATGCGGATCGGCCTTCGTACAGATCGAGTCTCAGAACCTCTTCCATACGGTCAGCTGCATCAGTCGTTCATCACCTACAGCTACCTGGTCGGAGCCAAAGATGCTGTCTTGCGCTGCCGTATAGAATGTCTCGTCGAACACATTATTGACCTGCAATCGCACTTCGATTGCCTGTGCGAAATAGTAGCTAATGCCAAGATCAATGCGCTCATAGCTTGGCAACTGGTACTGATTACCGGAGTTGGCCTGCCGGGACCCCTGGTGGACAACACCGATGCCGACATCGAGATTGTCGGCGCCCACTATTGCTCCATTGACATTAACGAAAACGCTGCCCTGGAATTTCGGAACATTAGGGAACTCGTTGCCGACAATATCCTCATCACTGGCTGTAATCTTCGAGTCCTGGGCGCTGATGCCACTGAAGATTGAAACCGTTTCATTCAACTTTCCAACTATCTCTAGTTCCACTCCGTTGATCCGCGCCGACCCCAATGGAGCAAGGAAAAATTCGCTTGGATCGTTGGATGGATCAAGAATTGCAATGTTGGTCTGCTCGATCTGATAGGCCGTCAGCGTGAGGAGTGCCGCGTCACTGTTCATCTTGAGCTTGATCCCGCCTTCAAAAGAGCGGTTTAGCTTGCTGCTGATCGGGTCGCCATTACGGGTAAACCCAGGTTGCGGCTCGGCGGATTCCGCATAACCAACAAATCCCGTTAGACTGCTGCTGAAGTCGTATGAACTTGCCAGGCGGTAGGAGCTTGTGTCTTCCTTCGCACTCTCCGAGAACAGTTCGTCGGGAAAGAGTGTACCGTCATCAATTCCTTGCTGCAGAGTCGCAGGATCAATCCCGCTGAGGTCCTCGTATGAATACGTGCCGATATTGTCATAGCGAACGCTCACAAGCGTGCGGAACCGATCTGTCCATTGCCCCATCCATTGACCGTATCCTGAGTCAATTTCGTCACCCCGTATGAAATTGGAATAGATTGATGGAGGCGTCGTTGGTGTGATACCGAAATCCGCAAGGGTGAGGCTATCCGTTGGATTCAAGACGTCATACGATGCAAAGCCGAACAAATATTTGAAATCATCATTGAAAGCAATGAAGCGATCACGATTCTTGCCTTGGGACCAACCCAGATTTATAGCATGGCTCGTGCTGCCGGCATCAAACCCTGCCTTTACCTCGAGCTGGACGGTTTCCGAAGTCAGGTGGCTGCCGAAATCGGGCACATATACATCGATAATGCTGTTGCCGGAATAGGTAATTCCATCGTCTTCGAACAGTGGGCCATCCGGTCCGCTATCGGCATTTCGGGCTGCAATCTGCGAGTCTTCCTGTGAGACACTTTGATAGTGAGCCCGGACCGAGAACACGGAATTGATTCGGTGAGTCAGATCAACATCATAGCGTTGGTTGGTAAGCTCTAAATCGTCAAATTTCTGATGTATCGAGAAGTCCCGGGGCAGGAAGTCGCTATCCGGAAGAATGCCACGCGCGTAAATGGTGCCTCGATCCAGGGGGTCGTTCTGTTTGCGATACTCGTATTCAACCAATAGATCCGTGTTCGGTGTTATCTCCCACGATACCGATGGGTTAACTGTCGTAACCGGGCGCGACTGTCGCCCCGGCCGCCATTGTTGCTTTTCCTCATAGGCCGCAATCAATCGTACATTGACGCCCTGCACCACCTTGCCGGTTACATCGCCGCCGAATCTATAGAAATTGGCATCGCCCACGCTACCGAAAATCTGTGCGTCAAACTTCTCCTGAGGCTTCTTGGTGATTATATTGACAAACCCTCCAGGCGATGTAAGCGAGCCTTCAACACCAGACGGACCCTTCACAATCTCGATGCGCTCGACAGTATCAAGTGCCGGTCGTCCTTCCGCTGTAATCGATTGGCGAATTCCGTTCACATAATTATTTGTGCTCGAAAATCCGCGGATCGTGAACTCGTCGGTATTCAGCCCGCCATTGTCTGCATTTGATACACCTGCAACATAGGGCAGCACGGCCGCCATCGATCGTGCGCCAAGATCTTCGAGCAGATCATCACTTATCACTGTTACAGACGCAGGCAGCTCGCTTAGTGCCACGGGTAGGCCAAGAGCATCGGTCTGCGAAGTAAGATAGCCCTGGTCGCGAGTGCCTGTGACCACGATCTCCTCGATATTGCCGTCGGCCGATTGGTCCGTCTGCGACTGCGCAGGGTTTGCGACAAAAGCGGCAAGGCACAGAGCAGCTGCGTGCAAAATGCCGTGCCTTCCAGTGGTCTGCAATGACTTCATGTTGGTTCCCCCATGATCCGTGACGTTTTGCCCGGGAATAGTTGTTTCCTGAATTCACCCACCGCGTTTCATTCGTACGGCGACTCACTAGACTTTAGTGCATGACGTTGTAAGTTTATTTATACAGAAGCAAAAAAATGAAGGTACACACAATGCAGATCGCTACGGCGAATGCGAAAACACGATCCAGGCGTGTGCCTTAGGTGATCCACCCGCGCTGTCAATTACCATCAAACGATGGCTATCGACTGGACCCAGGATCTGTAGACGGTATTGAAATGTGCGATCTATTGGCGATATCAAAATGATTTCGCAATATTGAGCAGCGCTGAGGGCCTGCCGAAGGTTCGGTCGTCTGCGTGATTACGACCTTATTTCGCCTGGCGCGGTGCTACGTCGTTATCGTAGCAATAGAAACCTTCGCCGCTTTGCACTCCCAGTTTTCCTTCCGCTACCAGGTCCTCGAGCATTGCCGGAGGACGATCGTCGTCGTTACCGCTGCGCCTGAAGTATTCATGCTCAATGCGCAGCACGGTATCGAGGCCTACTTTATCCATGATTCGAAACGGCCCTTCACTGACACCCCAGGACAGAACGAACCCGCGATCAATATCTTCGATACTGGCGTATCCACTGGCAGCCAGATATAACGCTTCTTTCTTGATAGCGCGCCATATCCTGTTCTGCACATAGCCGAGTATTTCCCTCTCGAGGACGATCGGCGTCATGCCGATGCGCAGCGCCCATTCACTCGCAATCCGGGCAATCGCCGGGTCCGAACGAGGCCCGCCCATATACTCTGCAAGTCTTTCTCCACTGCGAATATGAGTAAAATTCATGCAGAAGAATTTCGCGCCACCTGGCAAGCCGTCGGCAATTTCGGACGGAGTAAGTACTGATGAATTACTGCCCTGTAATGCGCTTTCGGGAAGCACTTTGCTGATTTGTGCATGAACTTTTCTTTTCAGCGGCAGATCTTCCGGAACGCATTCAAATGCCAGGTCAACTTCTGCCAAAGCCTCGCACAAGTCATCGAACCGCCGCAGGTGTTGAATGGAGTCGGGATGGCCATCGTCCGACAGCCAGCGCGAAACAGTTGTCAGCGCGTCGGCCGCCACGTCGGGCTTCACGTCAAACAATCGCACGTCGACGCCTGATCGCGCGCATGCCCAGGCTATCTCACGCCCCATTGTTCCCGCACCGATCAGTGCTACCGAATCAATACGAGAAGTGATGCACGACATTGGCTATTTCCTCACACAAACGGCAGTACTTTTCTTGTTTGCCGTGTTATTGACAAAGTTCCTACGGGAAACTCGTAAATTTCGAGTCGTATTTTTTGCTGAATTGCTTGCATTTGAAATCGTACACTAACGCCGATCAATTCGAATTGGCGTAGAAAGCGCTCATTGCGCGAAATAGCATATGCACGTCGACTTTCGAGCTTACGGAGTATGTTGAATGAATCGACAAAACCGGAACCCCGTAGTCGATGACTTCCATGTTGTCGTTTGACAGGGAGTTGCCGATCGTACGGCCCGATGCCTTGCCTTTATACGTAGCTGTTTGCCAGGCGATGCCCGCCGCATCGAGATACGAGCGATTCCACGCGATATACTCGGAATTTGCATTGAAGCCACCACCGTAAAGCTTCATATTCACACCGTATCCGAGTCGCGGCGCGTTACCGCTCTCCCAAACGTCGGGGTAGGTCGGGTGTATACCTGGATTTACATCTGCCGATACGGCTTTTGTGTGTCGCAGGGCCTGACGCAGGTCGTAGTCGCTATACGCAGCACCAAGTTTCCGATGAATTAGCTCGCTCATCAGGTCAACAAGATACGTCGACCCGGCTCCCGTGTTATTGACGTTTCCGACTTCTTCGTTGTCGACCAGAAACGCGAGTGACGTGTACTCCGGCGATTCCTGCTCGGTGATCGCGCGTATCGCAGCATACGATGACAGTTTGTCGTCCTGCCCATAGATGGCCATCATGCTACGATCGAATCCAACATCACGAGGTGCCATCGCCGGAACGATCGCCAGTTCGGCGGACACCAGGTCGTCGAGATCAATGTCATACTGGTCGGCCAGATAGTCGAGCACGGCACCTGAAATCGACGCTTCGTCATCGGGAATCGATGCAACGATGGGGTCGAGTTCCTCTCCCATAATGACGTCGCGATTGAGCCGCTCTCTGTAATCGTGGTCGACATGTGGCGAGAGGTCCGGAATGATAAACACTGGATCCTCTGGATCGAGCCCAATCGAGATGTGCACACGCGATCCATCTTTTTTATCGGCGTGGCCGACTAATGCGAGTGGCAAGTTTACCCACTGATAGTTTTTGATACCGCCGTGTATATAGGTTTGAAATAGTGCAAACCCCTCTTTCTCGTACAGTGGCCGCCCTTTGAGTTCGAGTCGCGGCGAATCGATGTGTGCGCCGACAACGCGGAATCCGTCTGTAAATTGCCTTGAGCCAATCACAATCAAAGTTATGTTTCGATCGCGATTGATATCGTAATAACGCCCACCAGCCTTCAGGCCGCTATTCGAATCCAGTTCCCGAAACCCTGATTCTCGTGCAATTTTCACGGCTTCATGTACGAAACTGAGCTCCGTCTTGGCCCGACTCATGAAGTCCTTGTAGTCCTCAGAAAACGACAGAACTTCATCTCGCTGGCCATCTGACAGTTGAACCCATACCGGGGGTGGCAAAGGCGCGTCTTGCTGTGCGAACGCAGTCGATGCCAGCAACAATACGATGCACGCACCAACAACCAGATTTCTAAATGGACTCATCACGTACTTCTCTCAAACATTTGATGGCTGCAGGATGAGCAGGTTCTCGCCTGCCAGAGGCCGACTCTTTGCATTTTGATGGATATTTCCGGATTCACGGCATGTCGCCTGCTTTTGTGGTCTGTACTCGACGGGAAGGACTGTCCGGACTCGCATTATTTTTCTTTCTCTGCTTTACGCCGGCTTTCTGTCGAACCTTGTATCTCCACACGACAAAACCCGACACGAACAGAAGGGCCGGGGTCAAACCGCCGAAAAAGACCAGCCAGCGATGAACCAGGCCGAATTCCTGTCCCGTATGAAATGAAAACAGCGACAACAGAACACGATCGCCGGCTCCTGCATCGGTAGCACTGTCGAATTTACCGACAACCTTGCCGGATTGAGGATGTAACCACAGGACACTGTCCCCACCGTGCACCCTCCGCTCGCCTGGCTGTCTTGTGACAACAAGGATCGCATCTCGACGATCCATCGGATACTGTATCTCCGCCATGGCTGCTTCAGGAAACTCCGCTTTCGCCGTATCGAGTATCGACTGCCAGCTAATCGTCGGCGCACTTTCTGTAACCGCTATCTCGGGCATCTCATAGGCTGCCGGGAACCTGGCGCCCAGAGTCGATTCAATACTATCGTGGACCGCCGGCGACACTACCTGGTACAGCCCGGTGAGCGCGGCTATAAATAGAACCAATACGGCGTAGATTCCGCCAACACGATGGAGATCAAACCAAAACAGGAATCCGCTGGCGTTGCGCCGCATTCGAAAGCCCCAACGCCACTTGCCCGCCCGCGGCCACCATAGATACAAACCTGTCAACGTTGAGGTCAACAGTGCAACAGCGAGTACAAGCAGCAGAAACTTGCCGTCCTCACCCAGCAGCAACTCACTGTGCAAATAATAAATTATGTACTGCAAGCTGCCAGGGTCATCGCGGATGCCGAGTACTTCGGCAGTTTTCGGATCCACGGTTACAAACGCGTCCGAGCCACCGACTTCGCAGATGAACATCGGTGCCTGGTCCTGCCGGTACGGAAACTCCAGGCGCACATCGCCTTCAAGCCCGTCATCACATCGTGACGCAGCCGCACGCGCGAGCACATCAAGAGACAACCATGGTTGAGTGCTGTCAGCCTCCCAGAGCCAACCGTTCGCCATATAGTCCAGCTCGCGGTAGAAAACATTGGCGCTTCCGGTAAGGCCCTGGAGTACGAAGAATATGCCCAGAACCAGGCCCAACCATTTGTGTACGCTTAGCCAGATTTTCCGCGATTTTTGTAGTGCCATTGATCGTTCTGCCAATCCGGGTTCGTCTGGAGTTTTGAACGGCTCACGACGAGCCAAGAATAGCTTCGCTTGCAACCAGTTCGTCTAACTGTCGTCGTTGTGGCTTCCCCAGGAACCAGACCGGAATTCCCAGCAGCAACCAGCCCACGAGCAACGTCCACTCGATCGGCAACCCTTGAGAGATGCGTAATGAATCGAGAAGTGCAGCGATGATGAGCAAGAGCGACAAGACCAATGCAATCCACGCCATGGCTGTACCTAGCGGCATTCGAAACGGCCGCTCGACCTGCGGTTCCTCACGACGCAGTTTGACGGCCGCGAGGCAAACCAGGACAAACACGATCAGGAACGCAAGGGAACTCGATGCAATTACCGCATCTGCACCCCCGGAACCCAGCAGACCCAGCGGGATTGGAGCGAAACCCAGCGCCACCACCGCTAATACCGGGACTCCGGTTGATTTGCTCCGATAGCCCAATCTACCCGGCAGGAAACCTGCTTTCGACATCGCCGCAATAATCCGTGATCCCGAAAAAATAGTGGCATTCCAGGTGGTAAGAATACCCAGCAATCCCGCAATCAATACCAGTCTCGCCAACAACACAGAGTCCGCGCCGGTGGCAAATGCATCGAAAGCCGGTACCTGGGAAACAGCAAGCGCCTCCGCGCCTAGCAGATGTGAGGTTGCAATAATTACGAGCGCATAAAAAATAAAGGCTGCGAGTATCCCCAACGCCATGATCATACCGATCGACTTGGCAGAGACGCTTGGGTGCCGTTCACGCATCATCTGCGGCAACACATCGAACCCGGAGAACCACACGGGGGTGGTTGCCATCACCGCCAGGATCGCACCGGCGCTGACTGACGCAGTTGCACCGGCGAATAAAGGCTGCATATTCTGCGCATTGCCAAATGATAAAGATGTGACGAACAGTACCAGCACAAACACAACCAGTCCCCACACCAGCGCATCCTGAAACTTTGCCGAAGCGCCGGCGCCGATTGCGTTGGACAAAGTGACCATGAGCGCTGCTGCAGTTCCTGCTACGAGCGAACCCAGGTACACGCCCTCACCGTTGACCCGGTAAAGTTCTGGCCCGCCAAGAGAAAAGCCCGTCGCGTTGATCAGCCATACAATCGATATGACGTAATAGGCCGTAAAAACGAAATATGCCATGATTAGCAGCCAGCCAATCACAAAACACCCGGCCGGCCCGAACGCCCGGTGCCCGAATGCAATAGCGCCTGCAGATTCGGGCATCATCGATGAAAGCTCCGCGAAGCAGAAGCCGATTGCAAGCATGACCAACGCACCCCCCGCGAAAGCAATGATCGCGCCGATGGTCCCTGCATTCTGCAGCCATGAGCCTGATGCGGTAATCCAGCCAACGCCAATAATTGTCCCAAACATGTAAGCGAAAAGCTGACGGCTCCTTATCTGCTTTGGTATTTGGCGTGTTTGTTGCGAAGTATGTGTTATGGCCAGACCCTCCCTGTTTCACATTGAATACAATCCAGACCGAAAGCGCATTATACAGTTGCTGCGCATTGCACTTGCCACATGCCATTTTTGTTTAATACGAATACAACAATTCTGCACAATGCGTTTGTCGGTGCACGACCCTATGATTGGCAAGGCATAGTCTATGGGAGCAAATCTTGACAGACGGTATTTTCATCACCTGCGCAGTTACCGGCGCAGGGGATGCGCATAAAATTCATCCCAACCTTCCCATCACGCCTCGCCAGATTGCTGATGCATGTATCGAAGCGGCAGCGGCCGGTGCGGCAATCGTTCATGTGCATGTCCGGGACCGGGAAACAGGTACCGGGCTGGGTCCAGCCGGTTCGGATCTCGATGCATTCTCAGAAGTTGTGGATATTGTTCGATCCAGTTCCGTAGACGTTATCCTGAATCTTACGACGGGGATCGGAGGCGATTACTTGCCCAGCGCGAGCAATCCGAACATCGCGCATCCGAATAGCCACTACCTTACTCCGGAACAACGAGTAAGACACGTCGTCGCACTGCGTCCCGAAATTTGCTCGATGGATATGGGTACGATGAATATGGGGTCCGACCCGATCATCAACCTCCCGTCTCATATATCGACAATGTCACGGCTGGTCGCCGCGGCCGGCGTAATTCCGGAACTGGAAGTTTTCGATCTCGGACACTTGCGACTGGCGAACAAGCTGATTTCGGACCAGGTCATCGGGTCCCCACCACTGTTTCAGTTCTGCCTGGGAATCGATTGGGGAGCGCCGGCCGACGTTGAGACCTTGCTCCGCTTCAAGGCGGCGGTTCCAAAAGATGCCATCTGGAGCGCCTTCGGCATTCGGCAACGCCAGCGAACGATGGTTGCACAGAGTATCTTGCTGGGCGGCAATGTGCGGGTCGGTCTCGAGGACAATCTGTATTTACGTAAAGGCGAATTCGCAACGAACGGCCAACTCGTCGAGATCGCAGTCAAGATTGCGGAGGCCTTGAACGTTCCCGTTCTAACGCCAAAGCAGACTCGCCGGCGCCTGGGGCTGCGAGACAAGCGGGCATCCGCGTCAACAAATCGCCAACCATCCGTGCCGTTGTCGTGATGCTCCGTCGTACTTTACGTTGAACGAGCACGCAAGAGCTACGCCAGCGGCTATCAATGGATGCGGCGAAGCACTCGCCGTAAGGCCGTGTAGCTGACACCATGAACAGAACGAACGGCACCCTGCTTGGGCATCCAAAAGGCGTCTTCCTGGTCGCCGGTGTCGAAATGTGGGAACGATTCAGTTACTACGCTTTCGTAGGCTTGCTGCCGTTGTTCCTGGTAGCGGCGATAAACGCCAAAGGCTTTGGCTGGGACCAGAACAGCGCGGTACGCCTGTTCGGACTCTACAGTGGCTTGATATTCGCGGCTCCGGCGGTGGGCGGCTGGGTTGCGAGTCGCTTTCTCGGTGAGCGAAACGCCATTTTCTGGGGCGCCATGCTCATATTCGCCGGCAAGATCGCGATGTACTTCGCGCTTGTCACCGCAGAAATTGCCGGCGTCGAGTCAACATTTGCGTCGGCGGGTATTCAACTGGGACGCGTATTTCCTGAACAGGTCGTGCTTGACTTGCTCGCCGAATCCGCCGGGCCGTCGGCTGCCGCATATGCGGTGAAGATCTACTATATCCAGGCGTGGTTATTTACATCAGGCCTGGTCGTAACAATAGTTGGCACAGGCCTGCTGAAGCCTGCCATTTCATCCATTGTCGGGCTCTTGTACTCCGGTTCCGATCCGCGCAGAGAATCTGGCTTCGGGATGTTCATGGTCGGAATTTGGGTTGGCGCATTTTCATCCAACCTGATCGCAGGAACTCTCGGCGAGTTATACGGCTGGCAATATGGCTTTCTGGCGGCCGCCGTAGGCATGTCGATTGGTATCGTTGCTTACCTCTCGTTACAGAAACGTCTTCTCGGAACCGCCGGCTTACGCGTATCTGGTAGTGATCGCAGTGAGCAAGTGAGACCTACGTTATCAATTACGGATTATCGCAAACTCGCTGCTTTGGCGATCCTGAGTACGTTTACGGTTATTTATGCCGCCGCATATTATCAAACCGGCGGTATTCTTAACCTGATTCTTAAGAATAATGTGCATCGCTACATTGGCAATTTCGAAGTTCCCGCCACGTGGTTTATCAGCATAACGACCGGTTCGTTTATTATTTTCACGCCTCTTTTGATGCGCTATTTTTTACATCGCAAACAAAGTCTCCGGCCAATAGATATCGTGCAGAAAACGGCGCTGGGTTTACTGTGCATTGCGGCCGGATTCATCCTGATTCTGTGCGCGATGTGGTCAAAGGGACTCGAGTCCGGCAACGAACTGCACTTGCTTTGGTTTGTTGTCGCTTACCTGTTTTTCGGTTTGGGTGACGCGTTCATCTGGCCGCCACAGATTGCAATCGCCAGCATCCTGGCACCCGCCCATCTCGTAAGCTTTGTAATTGGTGCCTGGTACGTTACGGTCGGTTTGGGCAGCTACCTGTCCGGCGCGATCGGCGCCCTGGTTACTCAGGAGAACGCCATCAGTATTTTTGTCGCTATAACGATCACGCTAATGATTGCTGCCGCCATCGCAATGCTCACGCGCCGCCAATTGCTTGCACTAATGCATGGTCAGGAGCATCCGCAGCCCTGGACAGAACAGGCAGACTCCCCTGGAATCAGGAGCTGAACGAATCGACCAGTTTTGTGGCCAGGTATCTGTGAAATTCCCAAAGTGGCCGTTCAAGTGGACCTAGTGGCCCGGCTTTTGCGAGCGATGACCTCAGGCCCTCGGCCAACCGCGAGACTATTTCCTTGTCTTCGGCGTTGAACGCGTCAAATCCCTTTCTTAGTTCGCGCTCCGCCTCAGACTTGGTCTGCCCCACTGATTCCAGATAATCCGGGTTCACGTAAAACGCGAACGACGCTTTCAGTTGTTCGACACCGGCCGGCTGAACGGTCAACGAAACGGCGGTACGGGGTGTCACCGAAATCAGATTAGACGGAAAAATGCAGGAAAGCACTTCCCGGTCACGAATTTGCGCTGGCCTTTCTTCATCGAACGGCAACTGATCTTTACGGTCTCGCCGGATCTTCAGTGTATGGTAGGCATAACCGACGCCTCCAGGCCAACACTCAACGCCCGAGACCGGAGTCGTCCGGTTAAGCGTCTTCTTATGGACGGCCGCCAAATGGTAGCTTTCCATGAAATTCTCAACGAGCATTTTCCAATTGACAGGCCATTGTTCGTCGGCGGTAAACAGGCACTGCAAGCGTTCCGTTTCATAGTGCGCAAACAACTCGGCGAGCCCTTGCAGTCGCGGTTCCAGCGCAGGAGCATCGGGGTCCAGTGATACAAAAATCCAACCGTGCCAGATTTCGTGTCGCAATTCTGGCAATCGGCAGCCGTCCGTCGCATGCGAGGGCAAGCCTGGCGCACTGAGCAGTAAACCGCTTCGATCGTACGACCAGCCGTGGTAGGGACAAACCAGCAGGTTCACGCGGCCAGCGCCCGCGAGGATCTGCGCCCCTCGATGACGGCAACTGTTGCTCAGGATCCTGATTTTATTCTCTTTATCGCGCAGGGCTATAACCGGCGTGCCAACAAGTTGCGCAGTGAAATAATCGCCGTCGCGTACCAGCCGGGATACGTGGCCAATGCATATCCAGTCGCGCTTGAATATCCTCTCGAGTTCGGCTCCAAGCAATTCCTCCGAAAAATACGCCCGTGGCGGCAATGCCATAGCTTGATCGAAAGAACGGCCCGCGGTACTCGCAATCCGGGTCAGCAATTTTTCTATAGATTCTGTCGCCACGCTGGTGTCCTTAGAATGTCTTCGAGTTCCCGCACTGACTACTTGTCACCCACTTGCGGTACCTGCAAACCATTGGCTGCGGACGCAACAGCTGTGAGTATCGCATCGAGCGCTGAACGATCGTAGAACCTGTCCATGTAGTGTACGGCCTCAATGGACTTCGTATTGCCAATGTCCAGCAACGGGTTCGCCCGCAGCAGAACGAAATTTGCGGTTTTACCCGCCGTAATCGTACCTTCGGTGGCGTCCCGCCCCGAAAATGCGGCAGCCAGTAACGTCGCAGAGCGCAATACTGCATCGGGTGGCATACCCGCATCCGCGAGTAGTCCCAACTCATCATGGAACGAGAAGCCTGGGTAAATCAGCGTATCACCAACGTCGGTGCCAACCAGAATTTTGACGCCCGCACGATACGCACGCCCCGTCAGTTGCAGCGATCGCAAATGATAGTCCAGATAATTCTGCTCGGCGCCCGGATGAGCTGCAAAGCGGGCACTGTAAAACGCTGCCGACTCCTCCCATTCAGCAACTGCTTCTTCATTCACATAGCGCAATCGCGGATCGGCAAAAAATGCCCTGAAATGCATAATCGTCTCCGCCTGGCGTGTTACATGCGTGGGAACATAGTGGACATCGGTTCCGGCCCACTCTCGAATGTAGCGTTGGCATTTCTGGTCGTCGAATTCATCCAGCACCGCTCTGTAATATGCCCACATCGCAATTTCCGGGAGCTGCTTTGCATCAGTATTATGCTTGGACGTCGTCCGTTGGATGTCAGCATCGAGCCACGCGGTGTAGTCATCACGAAACACTTCTTCAACTGCACTGCACGCGAGCGGCAACATCCGCGCATGGTCGACAGTCCGCTGACCAGCCTCAATCGCTTCTATCAGCAATATTGATTTTGGAACGTGGCCCGCAACCGGAAGTTTCAGAAGCGTAGCTTCCGATATCATGCCCATGTACGCCGGGAACGGTATTGAGTCATATGACTTTATGAAATCCACGCCGCGATCGGACATATACCGTGCCAGACTGCGGCCCTGGCTTTCGGTCCGTGGCGCGAGAAACGACGGAACACGGGGGCGGCCCAGCTCACCGTACGCGATGTTAGGCCCTTCAACGGCGTAGCTCCCTATGGCAACGAGCTCCGGACCCAGGACCTGTCCTGTCTCAATCTTCGACTCAAGGTCTCGCATGCCGGTTATATCTTTCTGCTCGCTGCACTCTTCTCCGATGCAGTCACCTGACATGTCGCGGGCATACATAACGCCGTTCGCAACCATCGCCGGGCCGGAGATCAATTCCGCACCCGGATAAGCCAGGTGTGCGTGCATGTCCCAGAAGCCCGGAACAAGATACAGGCCATCCCCATTGACCACAAAAGTATCGGGCTCAATCCCGGAGCTATCCAGGTCCCCGACGAATATGATTCGCTGGCCCGATATCAAAACCGATTGATCCGGCACTACCTGGCCGGCGGCAACGTCGACAAGATTTACGTTGACTACCGCCATCGGAGTCGCCGCCGCGGCAATGTCCTGTGCGTAGACTTGAGGCAAGTGCAAGCCGTATACAAAAAATAGCAATATCCCCGTACTGCGCATCGCGCTCATGGTCTTGTATTTCCTTGCTCCGGCTGAAGATATGTACCCAGCCATGCTGCGTAACGTTCAAACACGTCCTTATCGAAAGTGGGGCTCGAAAACGTGTGGTACTCACCTGGATAAATTACGAGTTGCGTTGGAACACCCAAGGATTTCAAAGCCTGATACATCTGCTCTCCGCCGATGATCGGGACATTAAAGTCCTTCTCGCCACCGATATAGAGTGTCGGAGTCTTGATTCGATCCGCATTAAAGAACGGATACGACATCTTGATCCAGAGGTCCGGATCCTCCCAAGGTGGCCTGAACTCATGGTCATAGACAAATATGTATTCATCCGTTCCATACATTGCCAGCTGGTTCCCGGTACCGGCACCGCTGACCGCGGCCTTGAAACGCTTATCACTCGCTATGACATAGTTCGTGATAATTCCGCCCTGACTCCAGCCAGCAACACCAAGGCGCCCAGGATCGACAATCCCCATTTTGACTACGTGGTCCACGCCTGCAATTACATCGGCCGTGTCCTTGTTGCCCCAGTCGGCAAAAATTGCCTGGGCGAATTCAGGGCCACGGCCTTTGCTCCCACGATAGTTGACCTGGATGACGACATAGCCTTTCGCAGCAAAATACTGGCGTTCGAAATCAAACCCGAACATATCCTGCATGTAGGGGCCACCGTGAATCAGAAGCAAGGCGGGGTACTTTTTGTTGGCATTGAACCACGGCGGTCTTGTAAGCAGCCCCCTGATCTCTTGCTGCTCATCGGTGCTCCGAAAGCTTATACCTTCGACAGCTCCAAACGTCAGTGGTGTAAGCCAACCATCATTTTGATGCGTTAGTTGCCTGGTACCGCCCTGCTCGAGAGCAAAAATCTCGGCGGGTACGCCCACGCTATCAATCAGTACAACCGTTCTGTCGCCGGCTCGTGAGTAGGCGTGCACAACATCCGTCGCCTGCGTCAGTCTCTCGACTTCGTTTTCATCCACTGATATGCGCGCAAGATACTTGGACCTGTCGTCCGCAATAATCACGTCGAGGAACCGGCCGTCTGCCGTGAAGGTCGGCATTTCACCGTCCCGTTGCAGGCCAGGTGCAGGATACTTCGAAGGACCACCGGTAGTCGGCACTATCGCGAGGCGACGACTATGGTAAGTCATGAACTTCGGCTCAGGCCCCTGCAGGTAGGCAACCAGCCGGCCGTCCCGACTGAAGGATAATGGGCCGTTATCCTGGCCCTTGAAGTCGGTTAATTGCGTCAGGGCAGCGCCACTTTGCGCGTCTGCCAGATAAATGTTTGTATTGGCGCTTCGGTCCGGATCTGTGTCACGGTTACTGTAGAAAGCGATTTTACTTCCGTCCGGGGACCAGATGGGACCGTACTCATCTGTGTTCCTGGCGTTCGTCAGCTCGGAAAGCTGAGCGTCCACTATATTGTAGAGATAGATCTTGTTGCGCTCCGAGCCGGTCACGTAGCCACTTTCGTCATTCTTGAAGTGGTACCGATCGATAACAATTGGTTTCGCCCGGTCGTTCGGTACGGAAGATCCTTCATTCGGCGATTCTGTGTCGTCCAATTTTGCGACGAGCACGAGTTTTCTCGAATCCGGCGACCACGCATAGTCGGAAATCGCCCCGTTCACCTGGGTCAGCTGCCGGGCATTTCCGCCGTGCCTGTCGAATACCCAGACCTGGGTCCCGGCTGCTGCATCGGTTGCGGCTGCAAGAAACGCGAGGTACTTGTTGTCGGGGCTCCAGCGCGGCGACGTGGCGTAGTTTCGTCCGCGGGTTAACTGGATTTGCTGCTCGCCCGCCCAATCCACCATCCACAGCGAAGTAAGGTACTCATCGGTATCCTCGTCCGAGATGGATGCCGTGTAGGCAACCCATTCCCCGTCTGGGGATAGCTGGGGATCCTCAATCACCACGAGTGAGTCCCAGTGTCCTATATTCAATATTCCGTCATCGGCCGCAAATGCCGTCGCAGACACGGTCAGGATCGTCACAGCACACAGCAAGATTCCTGCGCCAGTGCGCATTCCGGTTATGACTGTCGTATTCCAACCGAACCGTTTCATAGACATTTCTGGTACGTCCCGTTTATCGCGAATTACCGGATGAGTTAACTTCCCCGGCGAATCAGTTCTCAATCAATACTCGTGGAGTATAGAAAAACCAGCGTATTTCGACCCTACTCAGGTTCGGGTGACCGGAGGTATACAGAATATCCGTGGTGATCAACCGACGAATCCAGATGTGGCCGCTCGAAAGTACGATTGCCGTCAGAAACATTCTCGACGTGACCAGACGATATGCTCGAAGAACGAGGTTATTTCATTTCGACCCAGGTGGAGTTCCGACAGCGCTGGATTGAGCAATTTTTCGAGCCAGCGCGAGCCCGGCCTGATAGTCGCGCTGCAATCGATTCGCAAGGGTATCGTCGTCTCGGGCCTTGACCCAATGATCGGGTGGAATCCCCGTCCCTTCGTACACGTTGCCATCTACCGCACGATACACTTCATTCGACATCGTGACCGTCCAGCCGTTTGGCAGGCGTTTTTCCAGTTCATCCGACAATACACCGTAAGTTGGCCGGCCAACCCGGGTTGTTTCAGGCCGTGCCAGCATCGCCAGCGTAAATATCTCGGCTGCGCTGGCCGTGGTCCCTCCCTGTAGAAAAATGACAGGTCCGCCATATTGGGCCTGCCCGCGAGGGGTATAGCGGACTGCCTGCGGTTCTGTGAAACCTGCCTGATGCACCGTATTCTTGGTAAAAGCAACACCTGCCTCCGACGCAAGGTAACCCATGATTTGCAGCGCTACGGCATCTTCGCCACCCAGGTTAAAACGGGCATCAACAATCAATGCAGATGCCTGTCCCAGTTGTGCAACGACTCGGGCCATCGCCTGGTCGACAATCTGCAATTGCTCATGCAGCGTCAAATCCTTTTCATGCTTTGCGCTCAGCCACATTGCGTACACATTCAGGTAAGCAATTCCTGGCGCAGCCCAGCCCCAGACAAAATTTCCATTGCCGGCTGTAGCATACTCACCGTGAAGAATTTCTTTCTCGACGTGCTGGCGCAGAGCCGACCTGAAGCTTGCACCATCCGCGCTCCGCTTATTCTCACTATTGCGGGAGTTCCAAAGTTCGCGTAACTCGCCCTCCGATCCGCCGCCGAATTTGCGCCGGGGACTGTTCAGTTGAACGTGCCCATCACCCAGCGTCCCAAGCATCAATTCGAATACATCGAATAAATCGCTCTCCGATGTTGTCGAGTCTATGCGGGGCGCGAATTCATGATACACACCGTCCCAGTCCACACCACGAAGTTCGAAAAACGCATAGTTTTCCCCGAATGCATGCCACAACACGCTGAAATTGTATTCCGGATCCCGAACCACTCCGCCTTCCATGAACCCACAACGCTGTGGCAAATGGTCAAGGCGCAGGAACTCATAGCGGGTGATTCCACCTGTCTCGAAAAAGGTGAAGCTGTCGCCGGAAGAAACCAGGCGGTCGTACAGGAGATCTGCTTCGTCCGTGGTCGTTCCCTCGACCCTGAGGCAGCTGATATTCGTCAGGTCATATCGTACGACGGCCTCTGACGTTATCTCAAGAATTTCCCCGTAGCCCTGCATCTGCCATACGCCCGGCACCGACGACAGCGATTCGGCACCAACCTGCGGTATACTGGCACAGTTCACTACCACCAAAGTCAGATAGGCGCATCGTCGCCAGATGTTGGAGTGACGCACATTGCGAAATGACTGCACACCCATTGTTTACCTCTTACTAAACTGTTCGGGATCAGGCACTCAAAAGTTTTCTATCTCGAGTACGCGAGTTCGAACCTGAGACCAATTACGACAGCGCTTTTTCGGTCAGCGAGCATGGACGGATTGCGAATGTACTGGAAGTTGGGCTGCAGCGTCAGGAATTTGTTTATTCGCATCAGGTACGTCAGTTCGAACGCTGTCTCCCGACTGTCCGATGCGAGACCCGACTGTTGCAGAAACTCCCGATAGGGCGCTCCGGCACCTGCGGATGCCACTGCGAGCCCCAACTGGCCTTCGTTGCCATCGCGCCAAAGCACATCTAACACAACACCGAGGCTGATGTAGTCACTCAGCGGGTATAATTCATCCTGCCCCCGGCCCATGCGAATAAACGTGGCGCCGGCCATGCCGGCGACGTTGATTTCATATTCCAGCCCGGCATACCAGCCATCGTTCTCAACTTGCCCGATCTGCGCTGTAGTTCCTTCGAAATCGGCGGTGTATTTCCAGTAGCCAAACCAAAATCGGCCGCCATTGTGCAGTGCAAGGTCCAATTCGGCCACGACCAGGGCGCCCTCCTCCTGATTCAGATCAATCTCGTTGCTTGCCGGATCATCCGGATTGCCAGGTACACCATCCAGCACTGCCACTCTCGCGGTCAGATTTTCAAAACGTCGTTGCGCGCGGATGGCAAGGGCGCTTACTGGAAATATACCTGAACCGTTTACTCCGGACTGGCTGAAGACGGGCACGATTCCCTGTGAACTGTTGATGAAATAGCCACCCGCCTCGGAAACATCAAATTCGCTATTAAGATCGTACAGACCCGTCCGCAAAGACCAGGTCGACGTTCCAAATTCATACCAGGCTTCGAACAGGCGCAGGGCATTTGGAGCCTCAATGTTGCTGACTACCTGCAGGTCACCAACAAAATTATCGGAAAAGCCGTTACCATGATTGTATAAGCCGTACAAGTACACCGTGCTGATATCGAGACCGGAGGCATTCCATGCGTCGAATCGCATTTGAAGATCGAGGTTTCCAAGATACCCCGTGCCCCTTTCCAGGCCACCGGAGACATTTCCCAGCACGTCAGCTGCATAAGCGACGTTAAAAAGCAGGTCGACTGCCTGGTTGTCCGCTTCTGCGGTGCCGGAGCATATGAGAACAAATACCGCTAAAAGCCGCCGCCCGCGGCGACCTATGCTCAATCTCACAATGCTGTATGCGCAATGCCGCTCTAAACTTCCTGTTCTCTCGATCTCTCTAAATCTCGCGCGATAAGACACTGTACTAGCCCGGACCTGCGCTTAGCGAACAGGATCAGCTTGCCAGTCCGCTTCGCGCAAGTTCGTCGGCAACTGCGTCGACAGCTTGATGAACCCGAAGCACGATCTCATCTATATCACTCTCCGTTGCAACCAACGGAGGCGCCATACCGAGGATATCGCCATGCGGCATAGCTCGCGCAATCAGCGCACGGTCAAGGCACGCCTTGGCCACGCGGGGCCCGACCTTTGTTTCTGGATCCCATCTTGTCTTGCTGGCCGGATCCTTTACAAACTCAAGGGCACCGAGTAACCCGACGCCCCTCACTTCACCAACTATTGGATGATCGTCAAAGTCGTCGTGCAGTCTCTTCTGCAGATACGCCCCGACAACGCGAGCGTTGTCGACGATATTCTCCCGCTCGATAATGTCCAGATTGGCAAGGGCTGCGGCTGCACAAACCGGGTGACCGGAGTAGGTCCACCCATGCCCGAGAGCCCCATGTTGCTCACAACCTTGCTGCAGAACTTTCCACACTCGCTCGCCGACAACCACGCCCGACAGCGGCAAATACGCGCTGGTTAATCCCTTCGCAATGGTGATCAGGTCGGGTTCGATACCGTACAGGGTGCTGCCAAAGTTGGTCCCCAGCCGCCCAAACGCCGTTACGACTTCGTCCGCAATGAGCAGGATATCGTACTTGCGTAGTACCTCTTGAATCGCGTGCCAGTAACCCTCTGGTGGAGGTATTATGCCCCCTGTACCCAGCACGGGTTCACCGATGAAAGCGGCAATGGTTTCGGGTCCTTCGGCAAGGATAAGCGACTCAAGTTGATCTGCGCACCACCTGGAAAAATCTGTTTCACTCATGCCTGGCTCGGCGCCCCAATAGTAGTGTGGCGTAACCGTGTGCAGGACATCATCGACCGGCAGATTGAAGTGTGTCTGAAATACCGGCAGGCCCGTCAGGCTTCCCGTATAAATTCCGGAACCGTGATACCCGCGTTTTCGCGAAATAATCTTGCGCCGTTTGGGCTGACCTACAATATTCTGGTAGTACCACGCCAGCTTGATTTGTGTTTCGTTCGCATCAGAGCCGGACAATCCATAGAAAACCGTTCGCATATTCTCCGGTGCCATATCGATGATGCGCCTGGACAATCGGATCAGTGGCTCGTTGGAATGGCCAACGTACGTGTGGTAGTAAGCAAGTTGCTTCGCTTGTTCGTAGATCGCATCTGCAATCTCCGTGCGGCCGTAGCCAACATTCACACAATACAAGCCGGCAAACCCATCCAGCAATTTCTTCCCACTGCGATCGATCAGCTCCATTCCCTGGGCTGTTTCCATAATTCGGGGCGGGCCCAGTAAACCTTTTTCATGGGCATTCAGATCTGTTGAGGGGTGGAATACCGTACTTCTATCCCAATCTTCCAGTTGCTCGGCGGTAGCGTCTTTTTTCATATCAGCTTCCTGATGTTGATCCATTGTTCATGCATATGTATTTCAGATTTGAAAATTCCCGCAACCCGTAGCGAGCGCCCTCCCGCCCCATACCCGACTGTTTCACACCCCCGAACGGAATGGGTGGGCCGGTCAACTTGATACTGTTTACCCCCACCATTCCGTACTCAAGATTGCTCGACATGCGCAAGCACGTCTCCACATCTCTGCTATAGACGTACGCGGCAAGACCATACTCAGATTGGTTCGCTGCCGACAGGACTTCCTGTTCTGTGGTGAAGCTGCACAATGCTGCTACCGGACCAAAGGTTTCTTCTGTATAGATCTTCATCTCCGGCGTTACGTCAGCCAGTACCGTCGGCGTATAAAACAGCTCGCCGGCGCCGTGTCTTGTTCCACCGGTCATCAGGCGCGCTCCCTTTGCCACGGCATCCTGGACATGATCAATCGCCTTCCGGACCTGGCCTTCGTGTTGCAAGGGACCAATCTCAACCGAGTCATCGAACCCGTCACCTACCTTTAGTGCTTCGGTACGACGCGTAAATTCTTTGACAAATTCGTCATAAATATGGTGATGAATATAAATCCGATTGGCCGCGAGACAATCCTGACCGCTTGTCTGAAACTTGGCAGCAATTGCTGCATCGACAAGAGTATCCATGTCTACGTCAGGAAACCCGATAAAGGGTGCATGTCCACCCAGTTCCATGCATACACGTTTAACCGTCTCGGATGCCTGCTGAAGGATAATTCGGCCGACCGCCGTTGATCCCGTGAACGAGACAACCCGCACCGTCGGTTCATCGCAAAGCCGGGCGACAATCGGCTTGGCGTGTCCGGTCAATACGTTGATGAGGCCCGCGGGAAAGCCCGCACGATCGGCCAGTTCAGCCAGTGCGAGGGCCGAAAACGGGGTCTCCTCGGACTGCAAAGCAATGACCGAACAACCCGCCGCAATCGCGGCCGCAGCTTTCCGGACAAGCATTGCATGCGGGAAATTCCAGGGCGTTATTAGCACCGCTACTCCGCAGGGCTCATAGACCGTTGACAGGTTCCGTCCCGGCAAATGCGTCGGAATTGTTTCGCCGTATGCCCGGCGTGCCTCTTCTGCGAACCAGCGTACGAATCCTGCTCCGTATTCGATTTCCCCGATGGATTCGGCGAGGGGCTTGCCCTGCTCCAGGGTTATAAGCTTCGCAAGATCTTCCTTGTGCTGAATAATCAGCCGATACCATGCAAGCAACAGCTCGGCACGACTTTCCGCCATGCTCGAGCGCCAGCTACTGAACGCTTCCCGCGCCGCGCTGATCGCATTGTCTACGTCGGAATCTCCAAGTACCGGAATTCTTCCAAGGAGTCGACCGCTTGACGGGTTACGCACTTCGATGTGTTCCGCGCCCGCAGGCAGTAGCCATCGGCCGCCTGTGAAAGCAGCTTCACGAAATAGAGTCGGGTCGCGGAGAAGGTCCGGTACGGTTGCCGGATTTTCACTCAGCCCCTGTTGCATGGTAGATCCTGCCGTCGTTGCCACACGTGGTCCCAGTCCGAGGTATCAAGACCTACAGCATACAAAAACCGGCCACGCTTCTTTTATTGTAATTTGCCGATTTGGCAGATTCTTGTGCGGAAAAATCCCACTAGGAAAGATATTTTTTCTCAATTCAGGAAAACCATTGCCCACGGTTGGGCAAGCGCACATCATCCCGGCTAAACATCATGGACTGCCTCGCGGGAACCGGTTGAAGAAGTCGCAACCCGACTCTACGGTTTGCTGGCTGGGTTACTGTAAGGATCTGATATGCGAAGCTTTCGTGTAGAATACTCCCTCGCACCAACCGCGCGACGAGGCGACATGGAACTGGACAGGTATGACATCGCTATACTCAATGAACTGCAACAGGATGGCCGCATCAGCAAGCGAGATCTGGCCGAAAAGATTGGATTATCCGTCAGCCCGTGCTGGGTACGTATGCGAAAGCTTGAAGAGCTTGGCTACATCAGTGGCTACAGGGCCGAGATTAACTACAGCCGAATAGCACGGTATTGCTACGTAACTACCTTGTTCCGCCTGAAGACCCACCATGCCGAGGACTTTCGCCGCTTCGAAAAGGTCATGACCAAAACCGCGCAGGTCGTGCATTGTGAGGCGGTCATCGGGGAGGTCGACTATATTGTCAAATTTGTAGCGATTGACATAGATCAATATCAGCAGTTGATTGATCAACTTTTAGAGCAGGATATTGGCATCCTCGCCTATTTCAGCCACGTACGGAGCAAACCCATCAAGGAAGCCGAGCAGGGCTTATTGAATGCATTGCTCACCGAGTCTACAAACCCTGTCTAAGCGGCTTACCCACTCCATTCCCCGTCCCTCAGTCGGACTTTCGAAAATCGGGAGGCCTCACTGCTTCCGAATACTTTTGCTGCGCCACGTCAGAACGGCCTCCACGCACGAAACGACGCCGGGGTGCACATCGCGCAAATTAAAGTTCCATTATGCCTTCGCTCACCAAATTAACTGACTGGCGACGGGTTTCATTTTAGAAAAAGTATCTCTACTTACCTTGCTATCGTTGTGCGCACTAATTGGCGCAGTTATTTCGATCCATGGCAACCTCTATTTCGCTCTCCGATGTCTTTGCAGCGCGCGATCGTATTCGCGGCATTGCTTCTCGAACACCATTGCGTCGATCAATCTCCCTCAGTCTCGAGCAGAAGCGAAACGTCTATTGCAAGATCGAGTCAATGCAAGCCACAGGGGCTTTCAAACTTCGAGGTGCGGCCAACGCAGTTCTGGCACTTGACGCCCCTCGCAGAAAACGCGGCGTAGTAGCCGCTTCATCTGGCAATCACGGCAGGGCGATCGCGTATGTCGCACAACAGCTTGGTATTGACGCCACTGTATACCTGTCGACAATGGTACCTGAGTCCAAGATCAATTCGATTCGATGCCTGGGCGCCAAAGTCGTTGTCGGTGGAAACGACCAGAACGCAGCCATCACACGAGCGCGCGCACTCGCAGAGCAACAGAACTCCACCTACATTTGCTCATTCGACGATCGCAACGTTATCGCGGGTCAAGCGACTATCGGGCTGGAGATAATTGAAGATTGCCCTCATCTGGATGCTGTCATCGTCCAGGTCAGCGGCGGTGGCCTCGCTGCAGGCGTCTCGATGGTCGTCAAAACAGTAAGCCCGCGCACTCGCACTATCGGAGTCACGATGGCAGCCGGGGCATCGATGTACCACAGTCTGCAGGCTGGCCACCCGGTGGAAGTTCAAGAGGAAAGCACTCTGGCGGATGGTCTTCAGGGCGGTGTCCTCCTGGATAATCAGTACACTTTCGCGATGTGTCAAAAGTATCTGGATGACCTGATGCTGATATCCGAGGAGCAGATAGCAGAGGCGATGCGTTATGCGTTCAGGAACGATCACCTTGTTATGGAAGGTGCTGCTGCGTGCGGACTTGCCCTGCTTCGTGATCCACGTTCCACTGAGCTTGGCACTACGGTCGCGACCATTTGTACTGGCGATAACATTGGCGCCGATTCTTTCCTCGACATCGTTGATGGCGGCTTATGAATAACTCGGAAGGCGGATCTGACGCATGAGTGGCTTTGAGTCTTTAATCCCGCCAATCGTTGCCGTGGGCGCGGCATTACTCAGTAAAAGAGTCAATCTCGCACTGTTCCTGGGTATCTGGATCGGCGGTGTAATTTACGTTGACGGCAATGTGCTCAGAGGCCTGGAAGTATCATTTACCTGGCTTGTCAACACAATGACAGACGAATGGAACGCCAGGTTCATGCTGCTCATTGCCCTCCTGGGGTCCGGGGCGGCATTTATCTACAAAATAGGCGGCTCCGATGCAGTCGCGCGCGCGTTTGCGAACCGGATCAAGACTCGACAGCAAGCGCAGCTGCTCACCTATGCCCTGGGTTTGTGTGTTTTTTTTAACGACTACGTCAATACAGTCGTTGTCGGCAACGCGATGCGCGGGATTGCCAACAAGCATCGGATTTCCTCCGAGAAATTATCCTATCTTATCGACTCCACAGCGGCACCGGTTGCAACCATTGCACCGATTTCCGACTGGGTGGGCTACCAGGTTGCGCTGATCGGCACAGTATTTGCCACGTTGAGCATCACCAGTTCGACGCCCTACAGTGCATTTCTCTCGTCGGTTCCGTGGAACTTTTATTGCCTGCTGACGCTCGCCATGGTGCCCATGCTTATTCACACCAAACGCGATTTTGGTCCAATGCGCACCGCCGAGCACCGCGCAATGAGCACAGGTCTTCTGGTCGCTGAGAACGACACGCCGCTGTCTGACGTTGACAGCGATCTCGGCGCCCCGATCGAACCTCAGACCGCAACGACCTGGCATTTTGTCGTGCCCCTGATTGCGCTGATCGCCGCAACCTTTTGGGGGTTGTGGGACTCTGCCGGCGGTGGCGCGCTCCTCGACATCGGGGGCATTCTCGAGCAAGCCGATGTGAGCAAGGCGCTTCTCTGGGGCGCATTCGCGATGACCTTTGCCGGCATCGTACTGGCTCTAGGCAGGGGCATTTCTTTGCAAGACTGCGAACACATCATGCTCATTGGGTTCCGAACCATGTTGCCGGCACTCCTGATCATGGTTCTTGCCTGGACGATTGCGGCAACTTGCGAGCACCTCGGTACGGCGCAGTACATTGTTTCAATCACCGAGGGATGGATGACGCCAACAGTACTTCCGATCCTGGTATTCGTCGTAGCAGGAATTATCTCGTTCACTACGGGTACGTCTTGGGGCACCATGGCGATTCTGACGCCAATTGCTCTGCCAATCGCTTTCTCACTTGCCAGTATCGATGCAAGCCAGTTATTGGTCGTTCACATCACGATTGGCGCCATCTTCTCCGGTTCTGTTTTCGGTGACCATTGTTCGCCGATTTCCGACACAACGGTCATGTCGTCGATATTTTCGGGTGCCGACCATATCGCGCATGTCCGAACGCAGCTGCCGTATGCGGCCGTACCTGCAGCTATCAGCGCATTTCTTTTCCTGTTTTCAGCATTTGTTCGCAGCCCCTGGGCTCTGCTCGCGGCCGGATTGTTTCTGCAGTATCTAGCGGTTCGGTTACTCACCGCAAATGCAGAGAAGAATTGAGAAAACATGGGCGTGATTGCAGACATTGAGACTCCGGCTCTCATTCTTGACCGTGCAAAGCTTGAAGCAAACATTGCGAGAATGCGTGATCGCCTCGCGGGACTCGGGGTCGGCCTCCGCCCACACGTCAAGACCGCTAAATCGATCGACGTTGTGCGGCCTGTGCTCGTTGGGCAGCCCGGAGGAATAACGGTCTCCAGCGTCGACGAGGCTGTTTATTTTAGCCAGCATGGCGTCAACGACATTCTATATGCCGTGGGCGTCGCCCCGAGCAAGCTGCCTCGCCTGATCGAGTTGTCTCGCCAGGGTACAGATATTAGTGTCGTACTCGACAACAGTGATGCGGCCAACGCGTGCAATCGAGCCGCGTGTGCTGCCGGCGTGCAACTACCCTTCTTGATCGAACTCGACGTAGACGGCCATCGTTCCGGGATCACACCCGAATCACCCGCGTTGCTCAACCTGGCGGCTGCCGTACAAGACATGCCCGGCGTACGACTCAAGGGTGTCATGACACACGCCGGGGAATCCTACAACTGCAGATCCGAACCGGAGCTGGTTGCCATGGCGGAACAAGAGCGATCCGGTGCCGTTCTTGCAGCCGAACGACTCCGCCGGGCCGGATACGAATGTCCAATTGTATCGATTGGATCGACTCCCACGGCTTTGTTCGCAAATCGTTTCGATGGCATTACGGAGGTACGTGCCGGAGTCTATATGTTCATGGACCTTGTAATGGCCGGCCTGGGTGTTTGCGACATCTCTGACATCGCGCTTGGCGTGGTTGTAAGCGTCATCGGCCACCAACCCGAGAAGAACCTGGTGATTGCCGACGGTGGCTGGATGGCCCTGTCTCGGGATCGCGGAACGGCAAACCAGCCAATCGACCAGGGCTATGGCCTGGTCTGTGATGTGCTTGGAATTCCTTTCACTAGTGATCTAATCGTAATCGCGACCAACCAGGAACATGCAATCATTGCGCGCCGGGATAAGGGTCCGGTGGATCCGCTACGATTTCCTGTAGGAACACTGCTGCGCATCTTGCCCAATCACGCCTGCGCAACCGGCGCGCAACACGGTGCGTACCATGTCGTGAACGGCGCAAATCCGAATGTCGAGCATGTTTGGGCGCGAATTGCAGGGAGTAGCTCGGTGCACCAGGTCACGCACACGCATACAATTTAAAGACCACTGCGAAAAGCAGCTATTGTGCAATCCATTCCGGGAGCCGCAGTCCTTTCGATGCCAGGTACTTGACGTTGAACAAGCGCTCTGTGTAGCGAGTTGCCGAATCGCAGAGAATCGTTACGACTGTATGACCGGGGCCCAGTTTTTCCGCGAGGCGCACGGCACCCGCCACATTGATACCGCTCGATCCGCCGAGCACGAGGCCTTCGTCTCGAATAAGCCTGTAAAGCATTGGAATCGCCTCGCTATCGGGAATTTGCCAACTGATGTCGATTGGCGAACCTGCGAGATTTGCAGTGACACGGCTATTGCCGATGCCCTCACTGATTGACGTGCCTTCCAGTTTGAGTTCACCGTTCGCATAGTAGTTGTGCAGGGCTGAGCCACCCGGGTCGGCGAGCCCAATGCAAATGTCCGGATTACGTGCTTTAAGAGCGCGGCTGACGCCACCCAGCGTACCGCCCGTGCCAACGGAACACACGAATCCATCGACCTTGCCGTCGGTTTGCAGCCAGATTTCGGCACCGGTGGTCTCCTCGTGAAAGAGACGATTGTCGAGGTTTTCAAACTGATTTGGCCAGAACGCACTGCCAGGATTTTCTTCATTCATTGCCGCGGCAATCCGCATGGATGTGTGCACAAAGTGACCAGGATTTTTATAGGGCACCGGCGGTACGAGTCGAATCTCAGCACCGTGCGCGCGCAGCGTATCGATCTTGCCGCGACTCTGATTGTCCGGCATGACGATAATAGATCTGAAGCCCATTGCTGCGCCAACCAACGCAAGACCGATTCCGGTATTTCCGGCGGTGCCTTCGACAATCGTTCCGCCTGGAACTAATCGGCTGTTTGCCACCGCAGCCTGCATCATTCCAAGCGCAGCTCGGTCTTTCACCGAGCCACCCGGATTCATGAATTCCGCTTTGCCCAGTATTTCGCAACCGGTTTGCGCCGACAGTTTATTCAGGCGTATCAGCGCTGTGTTGCCAATACCGTCCAGAATCGAGTTAAGAACCTTCATTTTGGCTTATTTTCCCCGGCTACCGTGTTCCGGTGCCCACCTCGCAATGCAGCGCACACCCCGTGCACATTCACGCCTCGCTTGGGTAGATCGGCAAGTTGGTAACAAGAGCCGGGGGCAGCGTCGACGTTTTTCATATTTTCAGTTTACACCCTCGCCCGGACTATTGATGAATTCGCTCGCGCCCTTGCCTGATCCTTGTTTGTGCAATCATCACTTTGATTCATGAATAGTCCGGGCTTGTGATTGGAATTAGATATTATCCGGGCATCAAGCAACCTTGCCGCTGGCGATTTTCCGGGCTGACCAGCTTGATGAGACACTGGAATTATGATCCCATGACCCGGCAGGATTTGTGTTGACTCGAGATGCCTGATATCCGTCGCTCGGTCGGCGTGAATGCAGCGCCGCTCAGCCGAGACAACTGACAGACACGGTGCTGTCGTCCGTTTTCACCGACTTGAGTCCCGTTATCCATTCTTAGGAGCGTTCCAAAATGACCGCCAATCGAGACGGCGGAATGTCAACTCGTGCCATTCACAGCCAGAGCCTCAAAGACGCGCACGGCAGTCCAAACATTCCGATCTACAACACCACTACCTTTGCGTTCAATTCAACGGCGGACGTGCTCGATGTGGTGGAAGGGCGCAAGGATGGCCCCCTCTACACTCGTTACGGCCTGAACCCAAGCATCTTCGCTTTGGAAGAGACTCTGGCTAATCTCGAGGGAGCGGAAATGGCCTGGGCTTTCTGTTCCGGTATGGCTGCCGAAACTGCGCTTTTTTTAACTCATGGGCGTGACGGGATAATTTGCATAGGTGATGCCTACGGCGGGACCCTAGAGCTGTTGTCGACTCAACTCCCACTTCTCGGAATCAGGACGCACCTGATCCTCGGCAATGAACTGGATCGTCTCGAGACACTGCTGACGGGTGGGTCGAAACTCGTTTTCTTCGAGACGCCGACCAATCCAACGATGGAACTGTTCGATATTCGCACCATCGCTGCCAAAGCGCATGAGTATGGTGCGAAAGTGGCAATAGACAACACCTTCGCGTCGCCGGTAAACCAGCGGCCTCTGGAACTCGGGGCTGATTTCGTTGTGCACAGTGCCACCAAGTATCTCGGCGGCCACAGCGACCTGACGGCAGGATCGCTCATGGGGTCCAGGGACTTGCTGATGCCAGTCTGGAACTGGCGCAAGAATCTCGGTCTGATGATCGCTCCTGAAATCGCTGCATTGCTCTCGCGCAGCCTGCGCACACTTGTCGTGCGAGTACGGCAGCAGAACGCTACGGCACAGGCAGTGGCGGAAGCGATGGCGCGGCATCCGAAGGTCACGCGCGTATTTTATCCTGGGTTACCTGAATTTCCGGGGCACGCGCTGGCGAGGGATCAGATGTTCGGGTTCGGAGGCATGCTCACCATCGAAGTGGCTGGCGATGGAGCGGACGCCACTCAGGCTGCCGACCAGCTCAAGCTATTCACTCTGGCCCCGAGTCTGGGTGGCGCGGAAAGCCTGGTGACACAACCGTGCACCACGACCCATCATGGTCTGCCACCCGCAGAACGGGCGCGTCGCGGGATCTCGGATGCAATGTTGCGACTATCCATTGGCCTTGAAGACGTTGACGATTTGATCGCTGACCTGGAACTGGCACTGCAGTAGAAAAATCCAGGTTACCGCTACGACTGCAGGGCGTTATGCCAGCGTCGATGCCCCTGAGCATGCAGTGGTGTTGCCCCGGCCCGTCAACGGCGGATCGAGGGTAAGGTGTGGGCAAGAAATCGAATGCCGTACCCATGCCGGAAAAAGAAAAAGGCCACTTTAAATAAGTGGCCTAAGTCTTTGATTTACCTGGAGCGGGAAAGGAGGCTCGAACTCCCGACCTCAACCTTGGCAAGGTTGCGCTCTACCAACTGAGCTATTCCCGCAAGAGGGCCGAGATTCTATCCTTTCAGGGGCTAGTGTCAAGGAGACCGTGACAGCTCAGGGCATTACATCCGGGCGCATGTAGGGCCAGGCGGCCTTGAGATACACAAACATCGAATAAATTGTCATTACCGCCGCCGCCAGCAGCAGGACAAAACCGATCTTGTATATGTCTATGCCAAAAAACTTGTGCTGGTAGACCATGAACGCAATACCAAACATCTGCAGCGTCGTTTTGATCTTACCGGCCATGGAAACCTGCACGTTGGCCCGCTCACCGATGGACGCCATCCATTCGCGCAGAGCCGAAATCGTGATTTCGCGGCCTATAATGATCATCGCGATAATATCTTCAAACCAGTTGGAGTCCGCCTGCACGAGCATGACGAGTGCAATCGCAACCAGCAATTTATCGGCGACCGGGTCCAGAAATTCGCCGAATCGGGATATCTGTCCGAGTCGACGCGCCAGCCAGCCGTCAATGAAGTCCGTCAATGCAACAATTCCGAAAATGATAGCCGCAATTGGGCGCGCATTTGGCATCGGACTGTAAAAGCATATTACGACAATTGGAATTGCGGCAATGCGTAGCAAGGTTAACAAATTTGCAATATTGATCTTCACGATGTGCTTGTTGGCTGCTGGTTGGTTATTCGGGATGCAGATCATTGTATATCGTTTCTGCCAGGGCACGACCAATTCCGCGTACCTTGAGCAAATCTTCTATCCCGGCGTTGTTAACTCCCTGCAGCCCCCCGAACTGGCGCAATAACTCGCGGCGCTTTTTCGGCCCGAGGCCGGGCACTTGCTCCAGAACCGAGGTATTCCTCGCTTTGGCGCGCCGTTGCCGATGGCCGGTAATTGCAAAGCGATGGGCCTCGTCCCGTATTTGCTGGATCAGCAACACCGCCGGGGAATCAGGCGCCAGCTGCAGCGGCAGCTTGTGCCCGGGCACAAAGAATTGCTCCGCGCCCGGCTTGCGCGCCCTGCCCTTGGCGACCGCGACAACTTTCAGCCATGCGAGACCAAGCTCGTCCAGTACCGACACTGCTTCGGCCAGTTGCCCCTTGCCACCATCAACAAACAGAATATCGGGCATGGGTACCTCGCCGCTCTTGACGCGTTCGTAACGGCGCCGCAGTGCCTCGGCCATCGCGGCATAGTCATCCCCACCCGAAGCCGGCGTCAGGTTGAACCGGCGATAGTCGCTTTTCAGCGGTCCCGCCGTGTTGAATACGACGCAGGATGCAACGGTTGCTTCACCCGAGGTGTGACTGACGTCGAAGCATTCGAGACGTTCCGGGACTTCGTCGAGTTCCAGCCACTCGCCAAGAGCCTTAAATTGCTTTCGTAGCGTCGCGTTGCTCGCGACCTTGAGGTTGAGACCATTCTCGGCATTGGTCCTTGCCATGTCGAGATAACGTTGCCGATCGCCACGGACCCGGCTGCGAATCTCGACTTTATGTCCGCATCGCTCGCTGAGCGTTGCCTCCAGCAAGGTCGCATCTTCAATCCCGGTTTCAATAATAATTTCGCGGGGCGCTTCCCTGCCGAGGTAATACTGCGCTACGAAACCGTTCAGGAGCACCGCCTTTTCCGTCGCTGCCGATGCGCGCGGGAAATGATCGCGGCTACCGACCACCGTCCCATTACGCACGAACAGGACCGTCACACAGGAAATGACGCCGTTGCTTGCAAGGCCCAGCACATCGAGATCCTTGCCTTTTGCACGCGACACCAGTTGCTTTGCCTGCACCTCCTTGAGTTTGGCGATCTGGTCGCGGTAACGCGCAGCCTGCTCGTACTCTCGTGCCGCAGCAGCCCCTTCCATGCGCTTGACGAATACGTCCACGACATCATGGTTGCGACCATCCAGAAAATCGAGCGCCGCCGCAAAGTCCTCCGCGTATTGTTGCTCGGAAATAAGGCCGACACAGGGAGCCGTGCAACGCTTGATCTGGTACTGCAGGCAGGGCCTTGACCGGTTTTTGAAAAAACTGTCGCGACAAGGACGTATCAGAAAAAGCTTCTGCAGCTCATTGAGTGTCTGGCGAACCGCGGTCGTACTTGGATACGGCCCGAAATAACGCCCTTTGCCTTTGCGCGCCCCGCGATGAAAGCGCAATCGCGGAAACTGGTGATCTGTCGATGCATATATATAAGGGTAACTCTTGTCATCGCGCAGTGTGACATTGAAGCGTGGCTTGTGGCGCTTGATCAGCGAGTACTCGAGCAACAGCGCTTCTGCTTCGGTACTTGTCACCGTCACTTCCACGTTCGTGACCTGGGCCAACATCGCGGCTGTCTTCGGCGCTTGCTGCGACCGTTGAAAATAGCTCGCGACGCGTTTTTTCAGATCACGCGCCTTACCGACATAAATGACTTCGTGCTTCGCATTCATCATGCGATAGACGCCCGGTCGGTGCGTCAGCCGGCGCAGAAAAGATGGTGCATCGAATGTTGCTTGGTCGTTCACGACTGGAGCAGTGCTTTCGCCTCGGCAAAGATACTCTCGAACATCGGTTGGGTCAGGCGGCCCGTGTTCGTGTTGTAGCGACTGCAATGATACGAGTCCAGCATGCGAAAGTCCGGCAGGTCGTGCAATGCGCCATGCGCAAATTTGAAAGCTGCCTGGCGCAGTTGCAGAGCCTTAATAATCGCTCGATGCGCTATACCACCGAGCGCAAGAACGAGGGAACCGGGTGCCAGGGTTGCCAGTTCGTTCGCCAGAAAGGCATTGCAGGTGTTTATTTCCGCACCAACCGGCTTGTTGTCCGGCGGCAGACATTTGACGGCGTTAGTGATGCGGCAATGTCGCAAGCGCAAACTGTCATCGGCGCCGAGCGACTCGGGTTTCGAACTAAAACCGTATTTATGCAACATCTGGTAGAGCATAATGCCCGCGTGGTCACCCGTAAACGGACGCCCGGTGCGATTCGCACCGTGCATGCCGGGCGCAAGACCGACGATCAGGAATCGGGCGTCCGCGTCGCCAAACGGTGGTACCGGCCCACAGTAGTAGTCCGGGTAGCGTTGCTGTACCTCATCCAGAAACCCCGCGAGCCGTCCGCATGCACGGCAATCGCGATCGAATATCGATTTATTCATTAAAGCCAGGTCCGTCCGTTGCCCTAACGTGGCACTAATCGTCCATGTGCCTGATGACGGCGTCGCCAAAGCCGCGTGTACCAACCAACCGGGCGCCTGGAACCAGGGTCGACAACTCCTGTTCAACGTCCTCCTTGCCGTGCGGCCGGTCTTTTCGCTTTGGCTGATGGATGGCCGCGCGCAGACGTGCCAAATCGAACGTGAGTTCACCGTTCGCTATCGTATTCGCGACCCCCTTGTAAACGAGTTCAACGGCTTCGTGCCAGCCGATGTAGCGCAGCATCATTGCAGACGACAGGATCAGTGAGCCTGGATTAACGCGGTCCTTGCCGGCAAAACCGGGCGCCGTTCCGTGCGTGGCCTCGAACACCGCGACCGCATCTCCAATATTTGCGCCAGGTGCAATTCCAATACCACCCACTTGCGCCGCCAACGCATCGGAAATGTAGTCGCCGTTGAGGTTCAGCGTCGCGATAACGTCGTATTCCTCCGGCCGCATCAGGATCTGCTGCAGAAAATTATCGGCAATCACATCCTTGATGATAATTTCCCGCCCGGTTTTCGGGTTGGAAAACGACAACCAGGGCCCACCGTCTTTCTCGGTTGCACCGAATTCAGTCTTCGCAAGCTGGTAGCCCCACTTGCAAAATGCGCCCTCGGTGAATTTCATGATATTGCCCTTATGCACCAATGTGACCGATTGCATGTCGCGCTCGATGCAATGCTTGATGGCCTTGCGAATCAGGCGTTCAGACCCTTCACGTGACACCGGCTTGATGCCAATACCGGAGCTTTCTGGAAAGCGAATCTGCGTCACACCCAGCTCGGTTTGCAAAAAATGAATCAGCTTTTTTACTTCTTTGGAACCGGTTGGAAATTCGATGCCCGCGTAGATGTCTTCCGTATTTTCACGGAACACGGTCATGCTCACGAGTTCGGATTCACGCATTGGCGTCTGTACGCCGGGGAAATAGCGAATCGGGCGCACGCAGGCGTAAAGATCGAGTTGCTGACGAATTGCGACGTTCAGGGAACGAATACCGCCGCCGGTCGGCGTTGACAGCGGCCCCTTGATCGAGACCACGTATTTCCTGAACGCATCCACAGTTTCATCCGGCAAGAACTCGTCCGCACCATACACTTCTGCAGCCTTGCTCCCCGCATACACCTGCATCCATGCAATCCGTCGTGTGTCGCCATAGGCCTTATGCACGGCTGCGTCAACAACCCGCCGCATGACCGGTGTCACGTCAACGCCAATGCCATCACCTTCGATAAACGGAATAATCGGCCGGTCGGGCACGTGCAAAGAAAAATCGGTATTGGTGGTGATCGCGGTACCATCGTCGGGCACCTTGATGTGGTCGTATTGCATGGGGTGGCCTCAATCCGGGGGCGTGCATTGTACCGATCCTTTCCGCAGCAACAAAATCGATGCCGTACAATGCCGTATGCCACTGATTCTGCTCAACAAACCATTTCGCGTTCTGTCCCAGTTTACGGACGATGCCGGTCGCCGCACGCTCGCCGACTACATCGATACGGCCGCGGTTTACCCTGCGGGCAGGCTTGACTTCGACAGCGAGGGCTTGCTGTTGCTTACAGACGATGGTCGGATGCAAGCTCGTGTCAGTCAACCTCGCTCCAAGATCGTGAAGACCTATTGGGCGCAGGTCGAAGGCAGTGCAACGAACACTCAACTGAACAAACTTGAGATTGGTGTCAAACTCAAGGACGGCCCGGCACGTGCTTTGCGTGTCCGGCCGTTGGCGGAGCCGGACAATCTCTGGCCGCGTGATCCGCCGATTCGTTATCGCGCAAACATCGCCACCAGCTGGCTGGAAATCCTCCTGCTCGAGGGGCGCAACCGGCAAGTACGAAGGATGACGGCGGCCATCGGATTGCCTACACTGCGGCTAATCCGCGCTGCGATCGGTCCGTTCTCGCTGGACAGCCTGCAACCTGGTGAGTACCGACAAATTGCAAATAACAAAGCCTGGGCGAAACTTTCCGCACAATAAACTTGATTCACTGTGGACTTGTTTCGCGATAACAAGCTCGCTTGGATAAATTCGCAACAGTAACAAGGAGAAACCGTTGAATCTGTACAGCAAACCCGTTAGCTGCGTGCCTCTGCAGAGCGCCCTGCTAATCTTGGTAGCCAGCATTGTAACGACGAGCGCAAGCTTCGCAGCGGACAATGATCGACATCCGTTCCGCCCGGCCGATGTACTGCGCGTTAAGGATGTGGGCGACATTACTCTGTCCCCGGACGGCGATTGGCTTGCCTACAGCGTAGGCGCGGATGACCTCGAGAAGGACAAAAGTAACTCGAACCTCTACATGGTGAGCTGGGACGGTGCGACGACAATTCAGCTTACCTACGGCGAAGACAGCGGTGCCAGCCATCCCCGGTTCAGCCCTGACAACAAGTATCTTGCTTTTATTACCGCGCGCGGCACGGGCGATGAGGACAAAGCGGATGATCCCGATGAGCAGTCTCAGGTCTGGTTGCTGAACCGAGCTGGCGGCGAAGCCAGTCAATTGACCCGGCTGCCAGGTGGCGTATCCGATTTTGCGTGGTCGCCCGACAGTTCACGACTGGTATTGGTTGCGAAGGACCCGAAACATGAGGTCGCCGACGCCGATGATGCGGACACCGGGGATGCGGTGATTGCGGTAGAACCCGAGGAAACGCGCAGCGTTGAGAAAACAAAGAGCGACGACGAGAAAAACAAGACGAAACCACCGATCGTTATCGATCGCTACCAGTTCAAAAAGGACATTGAAGGCTACCTGGTCAACCGTTACGAGCGTATCTACTTATTTGATATCGCGAGCAAGCGCGCCAGCTTGCTGACGCCGGGCCACTTTGACAGCACCGAACCGGCCTTCAGTCCCGACGGCAAGCTGATCGCGTTCAGCAGTCGTCGCAATGGTGATCCGGACCGCCACGGGGACAGCAATATCTATGTTGTCGAAGCGACCGAGGGCGCTACGGCCAGGCAGCTGACTGACTGGCCGGGTGCTGATTCCGCGCCGACCTTCAGCCCGGACGGACGGCAAATCGCATATCTGCAGGGCGGCGACCCGAAGTTCGCCTATTACGACGCCTCACAGATCGCGGTGATCGCGACGAATGGCGGAGAGCCGGTTCTGCCGACCGAGAACCTGGACCGGGTCAGCAGCGCACCGCGCTGGTCGGTCGATGGCAAGAGCCTGTACTTCGCGTATGACAACGATCGTGTACGCAA
This sequence comes from Proteobacteria bacterium UBA1844, assembly GCA_002338615.1. Taxonomy (GTDB): domain Bacteria; phylum Pseudomonadota; class Gammaproteobacteria; order Steroidobacterales; family Woeseiaceae; genus UBA1847. The sequence continues at coordinate 67,161 of DDIS01000141.1, forward strand.
CTTAAGCGAGGTATCGGCAAAAGGCGGCAAGCTGAAAAAAATCTTTCCACGGGATGACACGCCCGGCGTAGTGCGCTCTTTCGAGAGCGGTGCAAATGGTGTCGCCGTACTCGCAAGCTTCGCAACACGCCCGAATGAAATTTATCGCGCGGGGGACGGCAAAGCGTTGAGCAATCACAACGCGGAGCTTGTCGCAGAAATAGAATGGGCCACGGTGGAGGGTTTCGATGCCGTGAGCAAAGACGGCACCCGGGTTGGTGCGATTTTGCTAAAGCCACCCGGTTTCCAGGAAGGTCACGCGTACCCCACCATTGCCTATGTCCATGGCGGCCCGTATGGCCAGAACGGATTCACGTTCGATCGTATCTCGCAGGCGCTGGCTGCTGCCGGCTACCTGGTTGTTAATCCAAACTACCGGGGCAGTTCCGGTCGTGGCGCCGAATTTTCCCGCGCGATCTACGCAGACTGGGGAAATCTTGAAATACAGGACATCCACGCCGTCATGGACGCGCTGGTCGACAAAGGACTTGCAGACCCGAAACGACTCGGGATCGGCGGCTGGAGCTACGGCGGCATCAATACCAACTACGCAATCGCGAGCGACACCCGTTTTGCGGCAGCGGTGTCCGGCGCATCCATCTCGAATATCCTGGCCGGCTACGGTACGGATCAATACATCTGGCAATACGACAACGAGCTAGGGCCTCCCTGGGAGTCACTCGACACCTACCTCAAGATTTCATACCCGTTCCTGCATGCGGATCGAATCAAGACGCCGACACTGTTCATGTGCGGCGAAAGTGATTTCAACGTGCCGCTGCTGAATTCGGAGCAAATGTACCAGGCGCTGCGCAGCCTGAACGTACCCACGGAACTGGTAATTTACCCGGGCCAGTTTCACGGCATCACGGTGCCGAGCTACGTCGAGGACCGGATAGAACGCATGCTGGCCTGGTACGACCTGTACCTGAAGCCATTGGACCAAACGTAGGAGCGCCGTCCCCGGCGCGATTACCCAGGCGCCGTGGCATCGCGGCTGGAAGCCGCTCCTACGGCTATTCACCCGTCTTCAATCCCTGCTCGACGAACAGCGCGTCGAGTTTGTCCTCGTAGGCTTGATAGCCGAGGACGTCATAAAGTTCCGTGCGCGTCTGCATCGTCCCGACCACTTTTTGCTGCGTACCGTCATTCCTGATCGCCGCATAAACCTCGAGTGCAGCACGCGACATGGCGCGAAACGCACTCAATGGGTATAGCGTCATCGCGACACCGACACCTGCGAGTTCGTCGGCTGTAAACAGCGGTGTCTTGCCGAATTCGGTCAGGTTCGCAAGCACGGGCACTTTGATGACGTCGGTAAACTGCCGATACTCCTCAAGCGTCACGAGCGCTTCCGCGAATATCATCTCGGCACCGGCTTCGACGTAAGCCGCGGCGCGATCGATAGCCGCTTGCTGGCCTTCGACGGCGTGCGCGTCGGTGCGCGCCATGATGACAAATTCCGGATCCTGTCGACCATCGACCGCGGCTTTCAGCCGGTCGCACATCTCAGCGGTTTCGACCAATGCTTTGCCCGGCCGATGCCCGCAACGTTTCACCGCGACCTGGTCTTCAAGATGACATCCGGCTGCGCCGGCACGGGACATCTCCTGGATCGTGCGCCCGATCATGAACGCGCTGCCCCAGCCGGTATCGGCATCGACCAGCAACGGCAACTCGCTTGCGGCGGATATCCGGCGCACGTCGTCGCACACATCGTTCAGCGTGGTCATGGCGAGATCGGGCAGCCCAAATGACGCGTTGGCAACGCCCGCGCCTGACAGGTAAATTGCCTGGTGCCCCGCCTGTTCGGCGAGTAATGCCGTGTAGGCGTTGATCGTGCCGACGATCTGCAGCGGCTTTTGTGCCGCCAGCGCGGCGCGGAAGCGTGCTCCTGCACTCATTGAAATTCCTCGTTCTTGCGCCCGGCCGACGAATTCTTCGCGGTACCGTGCCTGATTTTAATCAAGATTAAAATACTGCGGGAGAGCGATTCTAAACCAACGGAGGGTCGTTTCCCAAATGGAGCGACTGGAAAACTTCGTTTCCGCGGTTACCGCGGACTTGCATCGTATCGACGCGAACCGCTAGGCGATCTCAACCACGGTGCGCCCGGTCACCCTGCCTTCGATGTAATCATGAAACGCGCCCGGCAGCTCGTCGAAGCTGATCGTGCGGCTGCCGATCCGATCGAGGCGCTGTGGCATGAGGTCTCCTGCAATACGGGTCCAGACTGCGAGGCGCAAATCGCGTGGTGTATCGACCGAGTTGATGCCGAGCAGACAGACCGCGCGCAGAATAAAAGGGATCACGGTTGTTTCGAGTTTGTGGCTCGCCGCAAGACCAATGCTGGCGATGTTGCCGCCATAGTTCATCGTGCGCGTGAGCCAGGTCAGATATTCGCCGCCCAGGTTGTCAATAGCGCCGGCCCAGAGTGCTTTTTCCATGGGTCGCGTGCCAAAATCAAGATCGTCGCGCAACAGGATATGTTGTGCGCCGATGTCATGCAGGTACTTTTCTTCACCCGACTTGCCGGTCAGCGCGGTAACCTCGTAGCCGCGACCCGCCAGCATGTCGATGGCAATGCTGCCGACGCCGCCGGTCGCGCCGGTTACTACCACCGGCCCGTTTTCCGGCAGCTGATCGTTCTGTTCCATGCGGTGAATAGCAAGCGCAGCGGTATACCCGGCCGTGCCTATTTGCATCGCCTGCGCCGCCGTAATACCCGCCGGTATCGGCACGACACTTGCCGCTGCGACGCGTGCGTATTCAGCATAACCGCCGTCGACCGTTTCACTCAGGCCACAGCCATTCACGAGTACGGGGGTCCCGACGGCAAGCTCACTATCCCCGGAGCTTACAACTTCGCCCGCGAGGTCGATGCCGCCGTTCAACGGATAGCGACGGAGTATCTTGCCCGCACCTGTGGCCGCCAGTGCATCCTTGTAGTTGATGCTGGAATGGCTGACCTTGATAACGACATCGCCTTCTGTCAGATCGTCGATATTCAGCGTTTTAAAGCCGGCAACGATAGTGCCGTTTTGCTGGTCAATTCGATACGCGCGAAAATTTTGCACCGTGGGGCTCCTTCAATATTCGCGTAAGAGCGGCGTTTCGCGCGCGCCTTTGCAATTACAAATCGCGGCAGGATGCCGCTCCTACGAGTTCGCTATGGTAGATTTTTCGCGGCGCTTGAGCCAGACGTCGAGCCCCTGCGCATTCAGGTCCACGTCGATGCTCAACACGGCCCACATCGCGTCTTCGTCACCGTCGTAGCCATGTTGCGCCAAGCGCTCGGCCAGGTAGCCGAAGATGCAGCGGCGCAGCTGTTGCAGGCGGTCCTCCGACTGTTCCGCATCCAGCGCCATGAAGCGAAAGGCATCGATACCACTGTGCAGGTCGCTGACGAGTCGGTCGAGATCCGCAACCTTGCTGTAGTGCGTCAGGTAAACATGGGCGGGATCGCAGGCCATGATGCGGTCGTAGGCAACATGGGCTGCGTCCGGGTCGAAATCAATCGGCGTCGTGGTGGGAAAAATGAACGGTCCCGCGGCTGTGTCGAGTTCGCGATAGGAGACACCAAAGCTGTCGCCGGTAAACACGCCGCGCGATTGGGGATCATTCAGGACGTAGTGATGTTTCGCGTGCCCTTCGGTGTAAATCGTCTGCAATGCTCGCCCGTTCAGATCGAACCACTCATCGTTGCCGGCTATGCGGATACGCGCTTCGTCAATCGGTTCGATGACACCATAAATTTCCTGCGCCTGCTTTTTGCCATACACCGCCTCGGTGCCGGCAATAAGCCGCGACGGATCGATCATGTGCGGTGCGCCGCGCGGATGCAGTACGCATATCGCGTTCGGCAAAGCGCGCATGAGAAGGCCAGCGCCACCCGCATGATCGAGGTGCACGTGTGTCAAAAACAGGTAGTCAACATCGGCCGGGGCAAGGTTTTGCCGCTTGAGCGCATCCAGCAGCAAGGGCACGGCGTTATTTGCACCGGTATCGACAAACGCGGCGCGGCCATTCTCGACGATCAGGTGGCTGGCGTCCTGCATCGGTCGCGCGTACTCGGTGTCGATCGCGAAGATGCCGTCGTCGAGATTGATGATACTTGCGCGAGCTTCCGTCACTATCCGCTACTGTTCCTGCGTCGGCGCATCGTCGCACCAATCGCGCACTGGTTCCTGCTCACCTTTTTTAAGGTGTCCTGCCCGGCTTCGTCGTCTCCAGACCTTTGAGGCGGGAAAAATACCTTGCCATCAGTTTGACGTCGTCATCGCTGAGCGGAGCCGCCATTTGGGCCATCACGGGGTCCTTGCGCGTACCGTCGCGATACTGGTTCAGGGCATGCACAAGGTACTCTTCGTGCTGGCCCGCGAGTGACGGCCAGGCTGGCGACACACTGATACCATTCTGGCCATGGCAGGCCACACAGGTCGCGGTTTCTTCGATCGGCTCGACTTTTGAGCCACCCGACTCGACGCCGTCCGTGCCCAGCGTCGCGAGATACGACGTTACGTCCTCAATATCCTGGTCGCTCAGGCTTGCGGCCTGCGCGTGCATGGTGGAGTGGGCACGTGTACCGTCCCGATATCCTTTCAGCGCCACAACCAGGTACGCCGCCGTCTGGCCACCGAGTTTCGGCACCCGGTAGGATGGGTAAGCATTGCGATAGCCTTCGATGCCGTGACAGCCGAGGCAGGTGTAGGCCAGCGCCTCACCATGCTCCAGGTTGCCCTCTGCATGGGCGGTTCCTGCAAAAAATGCGCAGGAAAGGAGGAGTATTGCCAGCGCTCGGGCTTGGTTCATCATGCTAATCAACTGATATTCCGGAAATAAGAGTTACCCGCCGCGAGGACGGTGCAACAGGAGGCGCTATGTTAGTGACAGTTGGCAACAAATTCCAGACGTGTGGTATTGGTCTGGTGGGGGACAGTGTACTTATTGCTGGCCGGGCCACGGTACCGTGGCCCGGCCA
>DDIS01000128.1 GCA_002338615.1 Proteobacteria bacterium UBA1844
GGCGAGCCGGCAGCGCCGTCCCCCGCAAGCGCGGTGCCACTGACTGCCGCTGTGGCGAGGAACAGCAGCAGCCAGATCGTGTACTTCGAATGCAGCACCGGTTGCAGCGATCGTATGGTCAGAATCCCGTCTCGATAGCGCCGATTGCGCTGGAGTTACATGCAAGCAGATTTCGTTAAAACCTTACCACCGGGAAGCAGAGTGCTTCTTCATGCAACTCTGACAATGATCATCGCAATCACGACAGGCTGTACAGGGGCCGTCAAACAAATGCTGACGCGGGTTCCGTACGGCGCTTCCGGGTGAATGCGACGCGGACCGCTATCGTTGTCGAAATCGAGATAATTGTTGGCCGCGATGCAAACGTCGACGATCAGGCGCGGTGCTAACCTTCAATCCTTGATTTCTCACGTTGACTCCCTTGTGACAAGGATCAGATCCATGCATGTCAGGCACACAGAGACGCGCTTGTACCTTTCGGACGACGATGGCTTCGCCCACGATTTCCACGCGTTCTGGTTGCGCGAGAGCAGCACGAACGAGGAGTTTCGCGATCCCGGCACCGGTCATAAGCTGCAGGACGCGGACCAGTTGCCGTTGGATGTGACGATCGTACATGCCGCCACCCGAAGTGGCGAGCTTGAGCTCGAGTTCAGCGATGGACATCGCGCCGTCTATTCACTGACCGACCTGCGCCGGGCTGCCGAGCACCCATTCACGCCGGAACTGATCGGTGAGAAAGTCACGTGGAACGCAAGTCTTGACCCGCTGCCGTGGCACAACATGGAAGCACTCGAAAACGACCCGCACAAAATTCTGGACCTGTTGAACGATCTGGCGCGGCTCGGATTTGTACTGGTACGCGGTGTGCCGCTCGAGCTCAATGGCGTACTGCAGTTCATCGACTTGATCGGCTATATGCGCCTGACGAACAACGGTGGGATCCAGGACATCAAGGCGGTCGGGGAGGGTCGCATCTACGATCTGAGCATGACACCGCGCTCACTCGAACCGCACGTCGACAATCCGTACCGCGTTCCGCAGCCAGGCTACGTATTGCTGCACTGCCTGCGAAACGACGCGCAGGGTGGAGAGTCACAGCTAACCGACGGTCTGTACGTTGCCGAAAAAATGCGCAGCGAGCAGCCCGAACTGTTCGATTCGCTGTGCAATGTGCCCGTCGTTTTCCGCTATGCGGACGAACAGGCAACTCTGGAGAACACGTCGCCTTTCATTGATATTTCGCCTGAAGGACGGATAGAGCACGTGCGCTTTCATGGTCGGTGCGATCAGGTTATCGCCGCCGAGCCCGACAAGCTCGATGCTTTCTACCGAGCGCGGCGCACATACACTGACCTCATCAAGGCACCGGACGTGCAACTGACCTTCAAACTTAATCCGGGCGAGATGTTCATGGTGGACAACTTCCGCATCATCCACGGTCGGCGCAACTTTCAGCTTGAAACGGGCGCGCGCCACATGCGGCAGGCTTATATCGACCGCGACGTCGTCTCGAGCCGGCAGAAAACGCTGCTCAGGAACATCGATGCCAAGCCGCCAAGACCGCGACAGGGCGACCCATTCGAAAACGTAGCTGCACGGGCTGCAACCGAACCGGAACAGCGTCCGGCCTGACGAGCCGGATGTTTACCCGAAAAACTGACTCGGCGGGCAACCCAGGGTTCGTTTGAACATGGCGGAAAAAGCGCTGGCGCTTTCGTATCCCAGGTCGGATGCCACGTTCGCAACCGGGATTTTTGCCGCCAAGCCCGTCAACGCGGCCAACAGGCGCACCTGACGACGCCACGCACCGAAGCTGATACCCGCTTCGTTCTGAAACAGTCGTTCCAGCGTCCGGGCACTCGCACCCACACTCGCGCCCCATTGCGCGCAGGTTCTGCCGTCCGCCGGATTATCCAGAATGCTCTTGCATACCCTCAGTGCGCGCTGATCCGCCGGCATGGGAATATGGAGCGATAGTCCCGGAATTTCCCGGATTTCTCCGAGAATGAGCTCGACGAGATGGACGAGCGAACCTTTGTGCTGCTTGCTCTCCGCCAGCGTAACCATGCGCAGGATCAGTTCGCGCAGGAGCGGCGAGATCTCGATCACGCAACAATCCTGCGGCAGCGAGGATCTCAGATCGGGGTGTATAAAGAGTGTGCGCAGACAGACCGTGCTCGAGGCACGAATCTCATGGTCGATTCCGGGAGGCATCCAGATGGCACGCAAGGGCGGGACCACCCAGATTCTGACCGCGGTGTCGACGCGCATGACCCCGTGCGACGCGTAAATGAGCTGCGCTCGCTCGTGCCGGTGTCGCTCGACCAGGTGGCCGGTTGGATATTCCCGCGCGAAGGCCACGATGGGCTCGGGCCGGGCTTCCAGCTCTCTCACGCGGGACAATATCGAGGGAATTTTAGGGGCGTAGGCAGTCATATTGTTTCCCGCAAAGCACTCCGTGGCGATAACAGCGGTCTTGCACGTTCGGGTTCCGCATTCTCCGGTAGCTTCTCAGACGCGCGATTCCAGCCTCCGCCGGCCCCCTCGGGAAACGCGCTTCACAGATACTAAATAAGGTCTCGGATATCCCGATACCAAGCTGGTTGGTGCCGGGTATGCCTACTTAGGCTACGGTACTAATGCTGACCGAAATAGCGTGCAAGTGCTAAACATTATCGCGAAAGCGACAAAGATACAACGTGGCCTCCAGGCCGTCGCCGCTATGAAACGTCAGAGCTTTCGGTCTGATCGCACGTGCCCGTTCCGGCCCCGCCAGCCTCGATCTTGCCGCGCCGGGCTCGTAGCGAACCCGCTACGGCGTTGCCTTCAGATGCCGATCGAACCAGTCAAGCATCTGCCGGTAGTACTCGACGCGATCGTTAAACCCCCAGAACTGCACCTGATGCCCTGCTGCATCGAATTGCAGATATTTGACCGGCTTGCCGAGGCGCAGCAGGCCGCTGTAGACCTCGGCGCTTTGTGCCGCGCTGATATTATCGTCAGCCAGACCATGCAGCAGCAGCAACGGCGTCTGCACGCGATCCAGAAAGAACAGCGGCGAGTTGTCCACGTACCTCTGCCGCTGCTCCCATAATGAACCGCCCATCCGTCCCTGCCCGCTCTCCGCCCAGTCGATACCGCGGGGAACACCCGTCCCACCGGCCAGTTGTCCATAAAAGCTGATCAGATCCGCAACCGGCGCGCTGGCTGCCGCCGCCTTGAACAACGGCGACTGGACGATCAGGGACAGCACCGAATAGCCGCCATAGCTGTGTCCCCACACGCCAATGCGTTCTGCATCGCCAATGCCCGCGGCAATCGCCTGCCGGACTCCGGGCATCATTGAGGCTGCGATATCCGTCATTGGCGTACCCTCCCGCAAAACGGAATCCGCATGCAGTACCACGTAGCCGTGGTACGGCAGGATCCGGTCCGCTGCATCCTCCAACTCGCTGCTGTAGATACGCCCCGCCTCCGCGTTGCCGGCGTACGCTTGCAGAATCAACGGGTAGCGTCGCGACGGATCGTAATCCGGCGGCACGATGACATAACCACCCAACTCGGCACCGTTCGTGCCCTGCCAGCGCAGCGCGATGCGCCCGCGCGGCGGC
>DDIS01000127.1 GCA_002338615.1 Proteobacteria bacterium UBA1844
CTGGCGGGCAACGCGCCGCTCGCAGCGCTACAAGCAGCGGAGCGACTCGATCTGACCAATGGCCTGAGCCGGGATCTGTCCGCGCTTGCCGCGGGTCGCGCGTCGCCACTTGAGGTCGCCGCAGCCTGGTCAAAACTGGAGCTGACCTTCGTGCTCGAGTGGCTGTCACGCCAGGTACAGGCGGCCGCAAAAATTGCGCTGGGTGCTGGCGGACCGCAGCTGGCGGCAGATTTGGACAATAGTGTGCTGCAACGCATAGACAGCCGAAAGCTGTTTTGTTATCTAGACCATATAAATCGGCTACGAAGTCAGCTGGGCGGCAGCTTCAATGTGCAGCTCGCGCTGGAAGGCTTGCTGATAGACTGGTCAACCGGCCTGACCCAGGCGGGCCGGGGCGGAGTTCCGGCATACCTGCCGGGCCGCTAGCGCAAGACAGGAACAACACGGGACATGAACACACGGGTGGTGGTATGAGTAAACCAGGTCTATTGACGCTGACGATCAAGGACAAGAGTGCCCTGTATCTCGCGTACATGCCGTACGTGATCAACGGTGGTCTGTTTATTCCAACCGGCAGCTCGTATCGCCTGGGGGACGAAGTCTTCATGTTGCTGAACCTGATGGGTGAAGACGAAAAAATCCCGGTTGCAGGCACTGTCATCTGGATGACGCCAAAAGGGGCACAGGGAAAGCGGACAGCCGGTATTGGCGTGCAATTCAGCGACCAGGATCAGGGCAACACGCAAAAGAAAATAGAGACCTATCTTGCTGGTGCCCTGGGTGGCGACAAGCCCACCCATACGATGTAAGCACGGACTAGCTTGGATCCTTGCTGATACCGCCTTTCAATACGTATGCCTGGAAGCCACGTTCGCTCAGGATGTAGGCCCCTGCCGAACTGCGCCGTCCCGTATCGCAACAAACGACGTATTTGCCCTTTTTATCCAGCGTATTGATCTTCAGGCGAATGAAATAAAGCGGTATGTTGACGGCGCCATCGAGATGCTGGTTGTCAAATTCGCTCGGCAAGCGAACGTCGAGCCATTTGCCGCCGGCCTTGATAATCGCGGCGGCCTCATCCGTGTCCACCCATTCGAGCATGGGTTCATTCAGCAACTTCTTGAAGTCTTCCTTGCCAAGACGCATCACAGAACCGTCTTTGGTCATCGTAACAGTCGCGTTGCGTTTGGCATCCGAAATCAAAGCCTCCTCGCCAAACGTATCGCCGACGGAGAGTTCCGCGAGCTTTATTCCGTCCTTGCTCAACGGGGTTTCGCGAGTGACCAGCGCGGAGCCACGGGTCAGTACGTAAAAATAGTCGCCTTCCGATCCTTGTTTCAAAATAACATCGCCGGAGCGATAATTGATCTGCTGCATACGCATAAAAATCGCCTGGATATTTGCCGGCGGGATTTTATGAAACGCCTTGGTTTGCAGCAGCATGGTCATCCAGTCTTCTGCGCCCGCGTCGCCGTTGTCATTGAGTTCGTTGACTTCGTAGGTGCCGGTCTGGTCCCAGGTCAGCATCACGTCAAGCAGATCGCTGTCGACGGAAATAAACTGCACCCGGTCGCGCGCTTTTGCAGCCACACGGCGCGGGTACACCGGAGCAACCGGGTTTTTTGCAAAGTCAGACCCGCCGTCGACCGTGCCAACGATTTTGCCGTGGTCCTGCAGTTCCAGGGTACCGCTGACGATGTAAAACGTGCGCTTTTCGGTATCGCCTTCCTTGAACAGTACCTGGCCGGGCGAAAGCTCCCGTATCTGTACCTTGCGGGCGAGGGCGGCAAGATTGTCTCGCTTGAGTCCGTCCAGCGGCGAAAAGCGCCTGAGCAGTGCGGTTGTGGTCTGCTCGTCCGTCATAATTTACCTGTTCGCTCTACGACGCCGGCAAAAGCTGGCGACCGTGGGTGACTTGTTGTTGGTGTAGGCCTTGTCGGCCAATGCGTATTCTACCTTTAATTCAACGACTTCCGGTACTCCCCGATGCACGCATCGTGATACGCCGCACAGTTTCACGAGCAGCGGAAGCGCTTGCTGCCTAGAAATCCGACCAGCCCGCATGTGGTTTGAAGCGCTCGCCATGGCTTGCTTCGAGCGATTTGAGTCGGGCCCGAACTGATTCGACGCCCAGCTTCCGCGCGTAATTCAGCGGACCGCCGCGAAATGGTGCGAATCCTGTGCCGAAGATCACCCCGGCATCCAGCAGATCCGGATCACTTACCACGCCTTCCGACAAGCAGGCAACGGCCTCATTGAGCATGGGCAGGATCAGGCGATCTTCGGCGTCCCTGGGTGCAGGGCTACCGCCTGCCTGCTTTTGCGCCTTGCCATCCTGCCAGCGATAGAATCCCTGCCCGGTCTTACGGCCGAGCTCGCCAGCGTCCACTTTTTTCTGCAACAACAGGGGAATCGGCCGTTCGAATGCCGTGCCAAGCACTCGTGCGACGTGCGCCACGACGTCGATGCCGACACTGTCAAGTAGCTCTATCGGGCCCACAGGCATGCCGAAGTTTTCCGCCGCCTCGTCTATGCCGAGAAGGCTCACGCCTTCCTCCGCCAGTAACAGCGCTTCGTTTGTGTACGGGGCGAGAATTCTGTTGACGACAAAGCCAGGCGAGCTCGCGCACTCGAGCGGCAACTTGCCAATATGCCGGGCGAAAGCAAAGCCAGCATCGAGAGCCGATGATTCGGTGTCGTCGCATCTAATCACTTCGACCAATGGCATCTTGGCAACGGGATTGAAAAAATGCAGGCCGATGAAGCGGGTGGGAGCGTCAAGAACCGAGCGCAGTTCCTCAAGACGAATACTCGAGGTATTGGTTGCCAGGATCGCGCCTGCGCGCATTTTCCTCTGCAAATTCTCATAGAGTGCCTGTTTCGCGTCCTTGTCCTCAAAGATAGCTTCGATGACAAGATCGGCTGAGGCCACACCGTCGCCATTCACATCGGCTGTAAGGCGAGATGCTGTGTCGGCCCGGAGCGCCTCATTATGTATGCGTTTGGCAAATAACTTCTGCGCACGCTCAAGCGCAGGCTCGATGTACTTGAGTTCGCGATCCTGCAAGGTGACGGTCAGTCCGCGCAACGCACACCATGCCGCAATATCACCGCCCATAACGCCGGCGCCAACCACATGCACGTTTTTTACCGCGGGCGCTGATTTGCTGCCCTGGCTTTTCAGCTTGTTCTGCAGGAAAAACACGCGCACAAGATTGCGGGACGTATCAGTACACATCAGTTCGGCGATCGACCTGGCCTCACCATCGAACGCCGCGGCTCCCTTTGCACCGTATTTCGCCCACAATTCAACTATGGCGTAAGGTGCCGGATAGTGATCCTGGCGTGCCTTTGCGGCGACCTGTTTGCGCAACACGCCGCGCAAAATCGGCCGCAACACGAAACTGCTGAGCAGTTTCTCGAACACAGGAGCACTGCGAAGCGCTGGTTTTTCGGCCAGTATCCGCTCTGCTTTGCTGCGCCAGTCGACCTCCGTGCAGAGCTCGTCTATGAGTCCGATCCGGCGACCTTTGGCGACGTTGACCGGATTCCCCGTCAACATCAGTTCCATTCCCGGGCGAACACCGCACAGACGCACGGCGCGCACAGTGCCACCGAAACCCGGATGAATGCCAAGCTGGACTTCCGGCAAGCCGAGTACGCGCTTGTCCGTCTCCATGGCTATGCGGTAGTCACAGGCCATTGCAAGTTCGAGGCCGCCACCCAATGCAAAGCCATTGATAACCGCCACGGTGGGACAGGGCAGCGCCGCCAGTCGGTCCAGTACCTGTTGGCCGGTTCGGATCAGCTTGTAGGCCTCTTCCGGGTTGTTGATTTTTGTAAACTCATTGATATCGGCGCCCATGATGAAGCCGTTGGATTTGCCTGAATAAACAACCACGCCACCTGGAAGTTGCTTGTTCAGACTATCAATGTGCTCATTCAGCTCGGCGAGCACCTCAGCTGACAGGACGTTGGCGCCACCGTCGCTCTTGTCGATCTTGAGCCACGCGATGTCGTTGTTATCACGTTCGATGGTCCAGTGCTGATTGCTCATAGTTTTGACTCGCTGTTATCTGGCCAGGCCCTGTCGATCGTAAAGTCGCATACGAGGGGCAGGTGGTCGGAGTGCCGCACGGCTGGTATATGAAAGTCCGTTACCTGGATGCCTTCCTGGTAAAGAATAAAGTCAAGTTCCTTGCGCGGTGAGCGGCTCGGGTAGGTCGGCAAACTATGCGTGTTGGCTGAGCGCAATCCGGCGGCTTTCATGAACAGGTATATTTCATTTTCTCCCCAAAACGTATTGAAATCTCCCGCGACTATTACAGGCTTCTCGGTAGCCTCGATCAAGTCACAAAGTCTGCGCAACTGCAAGTGCCGGTGCCGATACTTGAGCGAAAGGTGCACCAGGAACACCGAGAAATCCTGCATCTCGAGCTCGATGATCAAGCGCTTGATACCGGTATCGAAATAATGGAACTTTTCCCCATGCACCCGGGCTGCTGCCATGAAGGCGTTGCCTTGTTTGCGTACGATCGGCAGCATGTGGTTAAGGGACTTGGCGCCGTATTTGGTTTCGTACGATGTATTCATGCCAAGACTCGCAGCGATCGACTCGGCCTGGTTGACCATGCGACTTCGGATCGAGCCGGTGTCCACTTCGATCAGGCAGACGATATCCGGATCGACTGAGCGAATGAAGCGCGTAATTTCGGGCAGGACGTTCTGATTGCCGAGTACGTAGCCTGCACCGGGCAAGGGCATATGCATGCTGGCGCCACCGCCGACGGCGTAGCGAATATTATAAAGTAGGAGTCGCATACTGAGTATTGTCGCCCTAAATTGGTAGAATCGCCACGGGACTTTAGATTCTGGCAATGAAACATAAGGGAGCAGGCCGTGTCCGAAAAAAATCCTATACGAGTTTTCGTCAGCCACACATTCAGCGAGACTGACGACTATTTGCGATTGTTTGAATTTCTTGAATGCGTCGACCGATTCTACTACGTCAACGTCAGCAAACCAGACGACATTCCGCCCGGGGGGCTGAACGAGATCAAGGATTCCCTGATTCAACAGATAAAGGAGTCGGAAGCGGTCGTCGTTTTACCCGTCGTGTTCGAAACGAATCCCGACCTTACGAATTTCATGATGGACGTGGCGGACGCAAACGGTAAACCGATCATCGTGGTCCGACCGTACGGACATGACTTGCCAACGCCGCCGCCACTGCTCAAACGATGCAAGGAGCAAGTCGAATGGAACGCACGCGAGATGGTCGATGCGATACGGCGCCAGGCCCGCCTTGAGGATACGAATCGCTGGGAAGTTGTGGACTTTCCAGGCTTTGATAAGCACGGGGAAATTAAAGAATAATAAATGCTTACGATTGATACTTAAGTATGACTATAAAGAGCAGGCCAGTACTGATCGCGCATCGCGGCGCATCTGGCTATTTGCCGGAGCACACCCTGGCGGCCAAGGCGCTGGGCTTTGCGATGGGTGCCGATTTCCTGGAGCAGGATGTCGTCGCGACCCGCGACGACGAGTTACTTGTCATGCATGATATTCATGTGGATCGGGTCAGCAATGTCGCCGAGCTTTTCCCGCACCGTGCACGCGACGACAGCCGCTTTTACGTGCGGGACTTCGACCTCGATGAGCTCAGGCAGCTTAACATCTTCGAACGCGTCAACGCGGACGGCAGTGCCGTGTACCCGGGTCGATTCCCGGCACGCACGGGTAATTTCCGGGTCAACACATTGCGCGAGGAAATCGAGTTCATCCAGGCACTGAACCAGTCTGCCGGGCGCACCGTGGGCATTTACCCGGAGATCAAGCGACCTGCCTGGCATTTGTCTGAAGGCGTGGATATCGCCCCACAAATGCTTGCGCTGTTGCACGACTACGGCTATTCGAATCCGGACGATCCGATTTACCTGCAGTGCTTCGACGCAGGCGAGCTTGTCCGGATCCGGGAACAACTTGGCTCCAGGCTGCGGCTGGTGCAACTGATTGGCGACAACAGCTGGGGCGAATCCGGCGATGACTACGTGAGCCTGCGCAAACCGGCCGGATTACAGCGACTGGCGCAAACGGTTGACGCCATAGGTCCCTGGGTAAACCAGTGCTTTGCGCTTGATGAGCGTGGTCGCGCACCGACATCTTCTGGCCTGGTCGAACAGGCACAAGAGTCGGGCCTTGAGGTACATCCTTACACGATCCGGCTGGATAGCCTCCCGGATGGGTTCCCCGACCTTGCGTCGCTGGTCCATTTCTGCACAGCGGTATTGCAGGTCGATGGCCTGTTCACGGATTTTCCCGACCGTGTTGGCCAGTTGCTGCGCCATCAAACTGCCGCCGTTAGTTAGAAATACGATTATTTAACGTATATAAATGATTGTTTTATACGCGTTTTCCCGGAATTTTTGAGACGCTCCAGGTTATCTGCCAGGCGCGAATGAAAAGTGCGTTGCATGCGGGACTGAGAACCCGGTCCTTTTCTGGCGCCCAAAAGCGCACGATGATTGGCAGATGTTTGCGGAGGTTCCCCAGAATATAGTTTTGCTCGCCGTCGGAGCATTTCTGCTCGGCTGGGTGCTGGCCTCTATCAGCGCAAGGATGGGGCCCGGTTTCGGCGCCAGAAAGCGCGATCCACGTGACGACCGCATTCGTTCTCTCGAAGCGGAGTATCGCATTGCACAGTCGAATCTTGCAGCCTTGCGGGAAAAATTCGGGCAGCTGGAAAAGGAACTACAAGTCGCGAATGACGAAATCGGTAAACGCGACAATGTCATTACCCATCAGCAGTCCCGGGTTTCGCAACTGAAGCATGACCTGTCCGAGTCGGTTCGAAAAACGCGTGAGCTGCGTATCGAGCTAAGCGAGCGGGCGACTGAATGCATTCATTCGGAGGCCAAGCAGCGCGATTTGGAAACCGAGCTATCCATAGCCCAGGCCTCCACCGACCTGATCGCCACGGGCGTGCTCGATTACTCGTTCGCCGATGAAACAGACGACTCGGAAATTGCGAATGAAAACATGGCGGCACCACCGGCTCGTGGTAAAGCCGTGACCTGAGGCTGCCTCGCTTTCTGCTGGCCATGGAGGCAAACAGATCGCCAAATTAACGCGATAGCTCTCGCAGAGCTACAATAGCGACCATGTACAGGACAGGGGGTTGTTATGGGAATCGCGGAACTCTGGATGCCGATACTGGTGTCGTCAATTATTGTGTTTGTGATGAGTGCTTTGGTGTGGATGGTGCTGCCATGGCACAAGTCGGATTTCAAGAAAGCGGCCAACGAAGACGCGCTGCGGGCCGCATTGAAAGGCGCCGGCGTTGGCTACTATATGCTGCCGTATTGCACCAGTACGGCGGAATTGAAGGACGAGGCCCTTGCGCAGAAATACGTTGAAGGCCCGCAGGCGTTTATTACGGTAGTGCCAAACGGCATGCCGAAAATGGGTGCAAAATTGCTGTTGTCGTTTTTCTACTATGTAGGAGTCGGCATTTTGTGCGCCTATATGTTGTCGCGAACCATCGTGGCGGATGCACCCTACCTGGAAATTTTCAGGGTCGTCGGAACGACGGCGTTCATCGCCCATGGCGTTGCCTTCGTGCAAGATAGTATCTGGTTTGGCCGACCCTGGTCGCTAACGACGAAAAACCTGCTTGATGCACTTATTTACGGTGCGCTGACCGGCGGCACGTTCGGCTGGCTCGCGCAGGCGTAGGTAGCGCCGCAACCAGGCGCGCTGTGGCAGTCAAATTTCGCCGATATCCTCGTTCCAAAGCAACGGATGACGGCTGACGAAGCCCTGCATTAGCTGCCTGCAGGGTTTGTCGTCCAGCACCTCAACCAGGATACCGCGCGAGCGGAGGTAGTCCTCCGGTCCCTGAAAACTGCGATTTTCACCGATGACCACGTGAGGAATGCCATACAGCAGGATGGCACCGCTGCACATATCACAGGGAGACAGCGTCGAATACAGAACCGCCCGCCGATAGTCAACGGTCGGTAATCGTCCCGCCTGCTCGAGGCAGTGCATCTCCGCATGCAGAACAACGCTGTCGCGTTGCACGCGCTGGTTGTGGCCCCGCCCGACAATTTTGCCGCCCACGACGAGCACTGATCCAATGGGTATACCACCCGCCTCCAGACCAAGCCTCGCCTCGACAATAGCCGCATCCAGGTACTGTTGGTGAGGCGATTTCATCCGCGTACCTTCCGCTTATCCTGTGATAAACCTCGATCATGAAGGAATTACAGTCGCTTGAAAAATTTTCTAAATTCTGACCGGTCCGAGCATCCGGGATGCCGCGGGGCAACGCGCGAGTGCTTGGCATGATCCGTGCATCCAATACGAAACATAAGGTGAACAAATTTGAATTTTTTGGATCAGACCTGAGCGAGGTTTGATTGGATCGCAGCGGAGTAACACAGAATCATTGGCACACGACTATCAGGAGTAACATGTTATGAGCACGAAAACAGAATCAATTTCCGGAATGGCCGACAGGGCTGCAGCAACAGGCTCGGCGAGCACCACGCACAAGGCCGCGAAAGCGGCACACGAGCTGATCGACGGTACGGCTGCGAAGGCCGAACCGGTTGAACAACGCTTGCGCGAGCGTGCCCAGGAAGCGGGTATGAAACTCGACGAGTCACAGGAGGCAGTATCCAGAACGGTGGAGAAATCGGTTGACCAGGTCGAAACCTTCATCAAGAAGCGACCAATTGCCGCGGCGGGCATCGCGTTCGCTGCGGGCGTCCTGGCTACCGCACTGTTCCGACGCTAAGTGTCGGCGAACCGTATGCAGCAAACCGGCGATACCGGTCTCGGTGACCGGGCCGGCACTGCGGCTAAAGAACCGACCAATGTCCTTGCACTGACGACAGCGTGGCTCTCGTCAGTTCGAGGACGTTTTCAAGTCGTTACCGAGCTGGCCTTCGCCGAGGCGAGTCTCGCAGCGACCAGCCTCGGGCTCATCGCCTGCATGACGGTATTCGCGATTGTTTTCGTCCTCATCGCCTGGGGTTTGCTCGCGGCCGCGATGGCTGCCGGACTGGTAAATATCGGATTACCATTATGGGGTGCGGTGTTACTACTTGCCGCCCTGCACCTGGCTGCCGCATCGGCGCTGCTCTGGAAAATCCTGCGCCTGTCCGAGCATTTGAAGTTTGCGGCAACCCGGGCGCAACTGCGGCGCCAACCGGAGTTACCCGAATGAGTTTTGTGCAGAAGCAGAGCAGGGTGGCGCGCCTTGCGGCCCTCGCCGAGGCGCGCACGCAAAAATCGTGGCGACTGCGCCGCGCGCTGCACGCCTGGAAGCAAGACCGGC
>DDIS01000210.1:0-5923 GCA_002338615.1 Proteobacteria bacterium UBA1844
AGCCGGGCAGCCGCGCCGCCGCACCCGGCCCGCCGGGCGTAGGTCTGGCCCAGTAGGTTCCGATCGTCCTCGGTCTGCTTGAGTCGACGCTCGGCCGCCATCGCTATTCGTCGTCGGGGACTCGAACCTGAAACTCGAATTCTCTCTTCTCCTCCTCGGTGTAGTCCTTCGTTTGGATCAGAGCAGGGGTGCTGCAGACGGAACCGCTCGAGCAGTGAATTTTCGAAAGAATCCACAAGGGTCCCAGTGCAGGCGCCACTCGAAGCGGGTAACTGTGCAACACGATTAGGCAAAAGTCTGCGCCAGCAATTTGCGCATGGAACGAAGTTTCGTTAGTTTGCACGGTGGCGTCGTGGACAAACGCGCGCCAACTGCTGGGTACGCAAGACCACTTTTGACTCACTATCAGAGCGCCGGTTTTGCCAGCCACCCCGAGTAGCGCTATTATAGTTTGCAATTGTAACCGAGGCACAGAACATGCGCCCGGTGTAGCAACGACAGAAATGAAACGGCCAACTATGCTTTAGGTTAGCGGTGGGTCAAGCGTCTCCAAGGGTTCGGCAGCAGACGCGGGTGACAAAAAGTCACTGAGCCCTCCCTTAGGGTGTGGTGCCCGTGCGAGTGTGAGCTGATGATATCAGCTCCGTTGCGCAATGAAACGACACTCCGCTATCGTTCGTGGTGCCTTCGCAAGATGCGGCTGGTTTAAGTTTCTCTTGCCGTCGCTTCATTGTGAAGGGTGCTACCCCAATTGCGTTCGAAATTTCTAGCTGCCGCGAACTATTGACCGGCATTTCAGGTTGGCACGTTGTGCAGCCCGCACATATTTCAATATTCAGGTTTGCCGTCGACTCCTTGAGGAGTCGAGCGTGACCTCGTAACGCATTTCATTTGCGGCTGCCGGACAACAGACTCTCATTCGGATCCCGGGTTCGCACGTCGCAATCTCGGTCGGGATCCGAATGGAGTCTCTTATGCTACAGGATAAGGTCAGTCAACTGAACAGGGAACGAGACGCACTGCAGACCATGTACGGGTTGTACATGCGCCACCGTCAATTGGCCGAAGTCATGAATATCTCTAGCAAGAGCTTGAGCAACACTATGCGTCGTTCGCAAGAACCCAACATCGTGTACCTGCGACGTAATACGGTTCGGCTGGGTCGTCGTATTCGATATCCGGTGCTTTGCGTCGCCGAAGCCTTGGTGCTTGATGACGATGAACTGGTGCGACGACTGACGGAGTGCGATGCCGGAGGATCAACCCATGACCAATGATCAATTTCCAATGGCGGAGTTCTTCGCGTTTCTGTTGTGGTACCTCAAGCAGGAATACCTCACCGCAAACGAGTGTACGGCGTTGGTGTACCTCGGTTGCCTGGCGGGCCGGGATGGTTGTGGCCATGTGCAGTTCGAACGAATGTCGAAGCGATTCGGCCGTGGGCCGAATTGCTGCCGCCGGTATCTGCACCGTGCGAAACGACATGGCGTCATCGAACGCTGGAAGCCGGACGGCGAAGGTGGTGCGGCATTTCGATTGTTCGTCCCGCCGGTTGATTCGGGTGAGGTTGCCAACGAATAGGTTTTAAGCGCGCTGGTCGCTAACCAGCACCCGCCGACTCCACGTCGGCACCCCAGTGCTCTGCCGTTAATCATGAGCACGGGTCTCTGACCCAACGGCACCCCAACGATTGTCGGGCCTTATGGCGCAGCAATCGAGACCGATCCGATCAACGAGGCGTTCTGCCGCAGTTATCGGATTGCGACGGACATCTGGCGCAATGCGATCGCGACAGCCTGCGATCCCTTGACCCAGCACGACCGTTCTGCGCCGGTCTCTAAAGGCCGCTGAAAGCGGCTTAGAGACGGCGGCGACTGGGCCAGCAATTGGCCCCTCGATCAACGGGTTAGCTGCGCCAGTCGGCGTGCAAACTCGATATCGGACACTGAGCCGGCAAGGCTTCTCTCAGAAGAAGTTGCGCCACCACTCGCCCCACTGCGCGTTCGCGCAGTCCAAGGGTGCCTTGGCTCAAATCTGTCCGCGCGACTCCGCAAACGGCATTCGTCGTTTGCCGCAGCCACACCGCGACCGGCGGTCCATCCGGTTTAAAACTCAACAGTTTGCGGGGCAGCTTGTGGTTGCAATTTGAACGGGGTATGGACATGCGAAAAGTGGGTGGCGGACGAAATTTCGGTTGGGGCAAGCAGATGGAATGGGCGGGCAAGCAAGCGCTTCGCGCGGCTTTTGGCGGCGGACACTACGGGACGGTGGCCAGTCATACGGCGCGGTGGCGCAAGTTCTGTCAGTGGGCTCGCGAACAGGGTGTTCGCGACGCGCGTGACGTCTCACGCTCGGAGCTGGCCCAATTTGCCGAGCACCTGTCACAGCAAACGGCCAGCGGCAAGAGCAATGGCTATGCCAAGAATCAGCTGAGCTCGGTCAATGTCGTGCTCGAATCGCTGCGCGGCGATCGAGCCTTGTGGGTCAGGCCGAGCGACTACATCGGGCAGCGATCGAGCGTTCGCACCGATGCGCCCGTCGGCCTGGATCGTGCGCGGCTGCAGCCGGTGATGGAGCAACTGAGCGCCCAAGGCAAGCAAAACGTTGCGGCGGTCGCATTGCTGTGTCGGGAATTTGGGTTGCGACGCAAGGAGGCATCGCTTCTCGACCTGCGACTTGCCCGTCATCAGGCTGCGCAGTTGGGTCGGATCAACGTAACCGCCGGCACCAAGGGCGGTCGGGGTCGCAGTGTCGATCGCTGGGTCCCAGCGACGGATGCAGGACGGCAGGCCATCCAGTTCGCCGAGCGCGCCGCTGGCGGCAATGTCACTCTGATTCCAGCTGACGTGAATCTGGCGCAGTGGCTTAGTTCTGTGTCGAAGCACTGGAGGCGAAGTGCGAGCTCCCTGAACGGCGGGTCGCTGCGCGAGCTTCGAGCCGCGTACGCTTGCGATCGTTATTCGCAACTGACGCGCGCACCGGCGCCGGTGGTCGCCGGGCAGCGCATCGCCGATGCGGCCGTTGATCACGCCGCTCGAGCGGTGTTGTCGCAGGAACTGGGACACGGTCGACCCTCCGTCCTGGTTTCGTACATCGGGTCGTCCCGATGAGCAGGCCGAAAAATGCCGACCAGGCGGGTCGCCTGGCGGTGCAGTTGCTCCAGCGTTCTCTTTCAGGGCATTCGGACACGGTTCGCCGTGAATGTCAGCGCGCCGCCGGAATTGCCGCTGTCATTTGGAGGCGCTGGCACGTCGGGCCGTGGCAATGGAAATGCAAGCACGTTCGCTGGTTCCTGGAGCATGGCATGAGCCAATATCAGGGCTGGACGCGCTACCGTTACTGGCTAACGGTCGAGCGACTGTTGCAAGCCATCGAACGACTTGAGGACTGGCGACCCAGGTTGAACGGTCCGTGGAGATCGCCGCAAGAGCGCCGGTAGCGCGATTGCTGTTCGGTCTGGTGCCACACTCGTCAACTTCCCGTCGGTTGATTTGGGAATATATACGTCGCCAGTAGCGTGAAGACCGGCGTACCGACTTCCGGGAACGCCAAGCAATGTCTCATGACTATTGTCTGTGGTCTTCGGGTCAATGGCGTAGTACAGAATAACGGGTTCAGCGGCTTTTCAGGGGACCTACCATGACCGAGGATCTTTCAGCCACTGCAGAACTAGATGAACCGGATATTCCCGAGTTTTTCGAGATACATGAGAATATCGATCTCCCGCTACGCCGCGCCATGGGTGTGGTCGACCTGATTGCGACGAGTCCGGACAGTGACGATTGTGTGAAGACCGCCGCAGACGGTGCAGGCGACTGGCTGAGGCAAGCCAAGAACGCCGTTGACCGGTTACACGACTGGTGGGTGGGCAACACGGATGACTGTTGAGCGGAGTCCGCTGTTGGTCCGAAAGAAATGGTGAGCGCAAAAAGCTTTTCCTTGATTCGGAAGCTGCCCCATCTGTCAGCCTCTGGTTCGTTGAAAACGTTGCTGTTAGCCTTGCTTGGGACGACCCATTTTTCAGGACGCAAATGCAGGTGTGTTGATTCGCAATATCAGAGCTGCACATGCTACCGCGACTGGTTGACGATCAAACGTCTGTTCCGGGCCCTGGGCAAATAGGAATACTGGCGAGGGCATCTGAACGGCCCCCGGCGGTCACCAAGCTCAGGTGCTCCACGCGCTTCGCCACGAAACGGCCGTCAATGAACGACGAATCGGCCTCTGTCTGATGCAACCCGAAGGCAGTTCCCTTCCGACAGGACTGAACCGCCAAACCCGATAAAGATGCGGCAGCGGTCCCGCTGGAATCCGTATCTGCCGGCAGGGTACCGAGATCGAAGCCCCACCGTATCGTTCACACCGTTGCTGATCACCTGTCACATCCCATTTCTGGGTATTTCGACCAGATTCTCCTTTTGATGGGGGCAGTGCAGCCGGGTAGGGTTTTCCATGAAGCGCTTTCGCCGAGGCTCGCAGGAGGACGAGCTCGTGCGGTTACGGAGAATGAGAACATGCGCTATTTGAATCCCGAAACCCAGTTGAACCAATCGCTGATCGGCTACGTGTTGCGGTGCTCAGCGACCAAGTCGGTGAAGGCCCTGGCGTCCATAGGCATTGAGCCCGAGGACTTGCGTGACTTTCTGCAACTGAACGGGGAAGACCTGGCGCGCCTGGCGATGGTGAACGAGCCGCTCTTCAAAATCCAGTTTGACCAGGCGCTGTGGCGGCGCAAAAAATCTGCGGTCCTCCAATCGGGTGCCGATCGCGAGTTGCGCGATGCGCTGATTGCGGCGGGGGCGCCGCGCGCCATGATCGAGCGCTGGTGGCCCATGCGCCACGAGGTTTACGCCTATCTGCGTCGCTCGTGGGGCAGCTGCGGCACGGGGCGCCCGCGCGTGGCGACGGAGTCGGAAGAGAACCTGTTGTGGCGGGAGTGGTCGGCGATAGCAGCAGGACGTGCGTTCGAGACGCTGGGTGCACGGGATTACCTGGAACTCCACCGTCGTACTGACATCGATTTGGGGGTCTGTTGGTCAACGACGAACCGCTGGATCAGCGACGGTCACCCCGGTCGCGCGGAACGCCGGGTAGGGACCTAGCCATGGTATCGCCGACACCGGAGGCGGATAACGAGGACGCGCGGAACGCCGCAGAGATTGACCATCCGGCGCTGCTGGAAGCAGAGCAACGCATGCAGGAGGTGCTCCCAGTGCCCGTGCGGGTCGTCAGCGCCACGCCATTTGCCGCGCGCCCGGGTGTGCTGCGCGGCGCCTCTACGCTGACGGTCAAGACCTACTTGGCGCAGCAGCTGGTGTTCGGCCGCCCCGCCAGCCACGGGCGTGACGCCAAGCGCGGCATCATTGGCCTCGTCGGCTTCGCCGGCATGTTGACGCAATTGTTTTCCGGCTCAAAGCTCGATGACCCGTACGCCGATAAATGGCTGCTGGACATTGAAGCGGCGATCGATGCGGCGGTCGCGGAGCTCGCAGACGCTCGTCGTACCGTTGCCGAGGCACTTGCTGAGCGCGCCGACGTACAACACAGCATCGCGCAGTCGGTCAAGCCGCTGCAGGTACCGCTATTCTTCTCCAACCAATTCGCGTATCGCGGCGCCTATCTCGTTAACGACTTCGACAATTTGGTGTGCGCGATCCAGACCACGAAACACGTCGCCCTTTTCACGGCGAAACAAAGCAATGCCTTGATCCAAAGTAGTAGCAAGACCGTACGTCGCACGTTTGCTTCCGCCAATGGCTACCGCTACACAGGCGTCTCGCGAGCCGATATTGCACACGGCACCGCCAGAGCGGCCGAGGCACTGCAACGCTGGGGTGAACTGCCCGTGGGGATACTGGACGGTTCCCAGCGGGCCGAGTATGGGCCGGCGTTACCCACGGACTCGTTCGCACATCGGTTTGCA
>DDIS01000210.1:6051-6782 GCA_002338615.1 Proteobacteria bacterium UBA1844
CAGCCGAAGCCAAGGCCGCCGCGCGTGGTGACTGAGAGCGGTGTCGCCATTGCCGCCGCCGCCCGAAAGGCCGCACGGGGCCTATCGCAACCGGCCGCCGAAAACGGGGGCACCTAAACTGCCCCCGTTTCGCCTCGCCTGAAACCCGGTCATTTGCTATTACTGCAGAGAATCAAATTCGTGTCTACGTTTTGAGGAGCAGGCAATGAACGAATTCATCGGCGAGGGCAATCTGGGCCAGGAGCCGGACTTGAGGACCGTGAGCCGCGAGGGTGAGAGCGATGCTGTCGCCAATTTACGGATCTACTTTGATCGACCGGTCCCGGACGCCGAGGGCAAATTCGAGGACAGGAAGGGCTTCTGGCTGAATGTCGAGGTCTGGGGCGATCGCGCCAGGCAGGTGGCACGTCTGTGCCCCAAAGGCAGCCGACTCGCGGTGATCGGATCGCTGATGGACGACAGCTACGAGACTGACGGCGGGACCGTTGCCGCTCTGTCCGTTCGCGCCAGGCGCGTGTACCTGGTGCCGAATGCCAAGATGGACAGCGTCCACTATGGCAAGGACGCGGCGGCGTAGGTCGACTCACGTGACCGCATTCAATATTTGCCAAGCGACGCGGCTGCGAGCAGCGCCGTTCGCGTGACTTGACAGGCGCGGGCTTTTTCACGAGATTGGGAGTCAGCAATACCGTTTCAACACCGACGTCATCGCGGTATATCGATGACACCCG
>DDIS01000092.1 GCA_002338615.1 Proteobacteria bacterium UBA1844
CGCGATCTCGTCGGGACCGAGTGGCGAGCCATGCGCGGCCGCCGTGCCCTGCTTGTTTGGAGCGCCGAAACCGATCACGGTTTTGCAGCAAATCAGGCTGGGCCGGCCCTCGTCAGCCAGGGCCGCATCGATCGCGGCCGCAATTTCGCCTGCGTCGTGTCCATCCACGTCGCGAATGACCTGCCAGCCGTACGCCTCAAAGCGTTTACCGGTGTCGTCGGTGAACCATGCACCCACCTCGCCATCAATAGAGATGTTGTTGTCATCATAAAACGCGATCAGCTTGCCAAGCTTTAGGGTACCCGCAAAGGAGCAGACCTCGTGCGAGATGCCTTCCATGAGGCAGCCATCGCCGAGAAACACCCATGTTTTGTGGTCAACCACCGGCAGACCATCGCGATTGAATTCCGCTGCCAGCATTTTTTCCGCCAGCGCCATGCCCACGGCGTTACCCAGGCCCTGACCGAGCGGCCCCGTCGTCGTTTCAACACCGGAGCCCGGCTCGTACTCGGGATGACCCGCCGTGCGGGATCCGAGCTGGCGGAAGTTCTTCAGCTCGTCGATGGACCAGTCGTAGCCGGTGAGATGTAACAGGCTGTACAGCAACATCGAGCCGTGACCATTCGACAGGACGAAGCGATCCCGGTCGACCCAGTCCGGGTTCGATGGATTGTGTTTCAGATAGTCCCGCCACAGGACTTCGGCGATATCCGCCATGCCCATTGGCGCGCCCGGATGTCCTGAGTTCGCCGCCTGTACTGCGTCCATACTGAGCGCACGAATCGCGTTCGCGAGCTCGCGCCGCGACAATTGAACGGCCCTACCAGCTTGTTTTGACATGAGGTCTCTTAAAGATGCAGCTTTTTTCAAGCCGTTGTTATGGTGAATCAGCGCGGCACGCACCGCGACGGAGCGGCGCATTTTCGTAGGTTTTGCCCGCAGCCGCAAGCCGGGGTAACCACAGATACCGTCCGGAATCGTAAAAATCGCCCACCTGCAACACTTTTTCCCGGCATTGTCATGCATAGTGCAGGCATCGTTCATTGCGGTACAATCCCATTGTTCCAGCCTTGAAGATCAAAACCAATGACCGATACTTTCCTGTTCACATCGGAATCCGTTTCCGAGGGACATCCCGACAAAATCGCCGACCAGATCTCGGACGCCATTCTTGACGCGATCCTCCGCGATGACATTCATGCGCGCGTCGCCTGTGAGACGCTGGTCAAGACCGGCATGGTGATCGTCGCTGGCGAAATCACGACATCCACTTACGTCGAGTTCGAGGACCTGGTCCGCAAGACGATTCTCGATATCGGCTACACCGACTCGGACATGGGTTTTGATGGTGCCTCGTGTGCGGTTTTAAACGCCATCGGCAAGCAATCCCCCGATATCGCGCAAGGCGTTGACCGTGCGAGTGACGAAGAGCAGGGTGCTGGCGACCAGGGATTGATGTTCGGTTACGCCTCCAATGAAACCGACGTCCTGATGCCCGCGCCAATTACCTATGCCCATCGGCTGGTGCGCCGCCAGGCCGAGGTGCGCAAGAACGGGACGCTGCCCTGGTTGCGGCCCGATGCGAAAAGCCAGGTGACCTTCGTCTACGAAGATGGCAAACCGAAAGCGATCGACGCGGTCGTCCTGTCAACGCAGCATCATGCCGACATCAACATGGCCGACCTCAGAGAAGCCGTGATGGAAGAAATCATCAAGCCGGTACTACCTGCCGCATGGATCAACTCGAAAACCCAATACCACATCAATCCCACGGGACGCTTCGAGATTGGCGGTCCGATGGGTGATTGCGGACTGACCGGGCGCAAGATCATCGTCGATACCTACGGCGGCTCTGCGCGTCATGGCGGTGGCGCGTTTTCCGGTAAGGATCCCTCGAAAGTCGACCGTTCGGCCGCTTATGCCTGCCGTTATGTCGCCAAGAACATCGTCGCGGCCGGCCTCGCCGACTGCTGCGAGATCCAGGTGTCGTACGCGATTGGCGTTGCGGAACCGACCTCAATCAGTGTCTGTACGTTCGGGACCGGCAAGGTATCCGATGCACAACTGACCGCGTTAATCCGGGAAAACTTCGACCTGCGCCCTTATGGCATTCTCAAGATGCTGGATCTGTTGCGACCAATTTATCAGCCGACGGCTACCTATGGACATTTCGGCCGCGAAGACCTGGATTTATCCTGGGAAAAAACCGATAAAGCCGAAGCTCTGCGCGGCGCTGCGGCGGCGTGACCCACACACTTTTTTCAGGAGAATGACCATGAGCAGCGAGCCTGTTGCCCTGCAAACGCGCGACTACAAAGTTGCCGACATTTCACTTGCCGACTGGGGTCGCAAGGAAATTGCCATTGCCGAAACCGAGATGCCCGGTCTCATCGCGCTGCGCGATGAATTCAGCGACAAGAAACCCTTAAAAGGCGCGCGCATCACGGGCTGCCTGCACATGACCATCCAGACGGCCGTGCTGATCGAAACGCTGACAGCGCTGGGCGCCGAAGTACGCTGGTCGTCCTGCAATATTTTCTCGACCCAGGACCACGCGGCTGCGGCTATTGCCGCCTCAGGCGTGCCGGTGTTCGCCTGGAAAGGCGAAAGTGAAGACGAGTATTGGTGGTGCATTGAACAGACGATCAAGGGGCCCGATGGCTGGACGCCGAACATGCTGCTTGATGACGGTGGTGACCTGACCGTGCGGATGCACGATAAGTACCCGAAATTGATGAACGATGTACGCGGACTGTCCGAGGAAACCACGACCGGCGTCAAGCGCCTCTACGACATGATGAAGGACGGCAGCCTCGCCTGCCCGGCGTTCAATGTGAACGACTCCGTTACCAAGTCAAAATTCGACAACTTGTACGGTTGTCGCGAATCGCTGGTCGATGGCATCAAACGCGCAACTGACGTAATGATCGCCGGCAAGGTTGCAGTCGTCTGCGGTTACGGTGACGTCGGCAAAGGCTGCGCGCAGTCGTTGCGCGGGCTGGGTGCAACCGTCTGGATCACCGAAATCGATCCGATCTGCGCACTGCAGGCCGCAATGGAAGGCTATCGCGTCGTGGTCTTCGACGATGTTTGCGACAAGGTGGATATCGTGGTCACGGCGACGGGCAATTATCACGTTGTCTCCGGGCCGCAAATGGAGCGTATGCGCAATCAGGCCATCATTTGCAATATCGGCCATTTCGACGATGAAATTGATGTCGCCTATCTGAAAAAATTTGAATGGGAAAACATCAAGCCACAGGTGGACCATATAATCTTCCCGGATGGCAAGCGCATCATTCTGCTAGCCGAAGGTCGGCTGGTTAATCTCGGCTGCGCTACCGGCCACCCGAGTTTTGTCATGTCGAATTCATTCTCGAACCAGGTGCTGGCCCAGATGGAACTCTGGCAACACGCTGACAATTATGAGAACAAGGTCTACGTATTGCCGAAGCACCTCGATGAGAAAGTCGCACGACTGCATCTCGAGCGCATCGGCGTTAACCTGACGGAATTGTCGAAGGAACAGGCAAGTTACATTGGCGTGCCAACGGATGGCCCGTACAAACCTGAGCACTACAGGTATTGACAGACCCCAGTCCGAACCAAGCGGTTAGCACCAGAGTCCTGCATCTGACGGATCCGCACCTGTTTGCAACGGCCGAGGGGCAGCTACGAGGTGCCGTTACTCACGATACCCTGACGCGCGCCATCCAGCACTACCTGGCCAGCGACTGGCAAGCGGACCTGGCGTTCGCAACGGGTGATCTCGTTCAGGACGACTCGCCGGAAGCCTATGAGCATTGTAAAGCGCTCTTGGGCATGCTCGGCATACCGGTTGGTTGCGTCCCCGGCAACCACGACGTACGCGCGTTGATGCAAGCGGCGCTGGCGCACACACAGATTCAGTACTGTGGGACACGAGAATCCGGCGCGTGGCTGATGGTCGGTGTTGACAGCTGCATCAGTGGTGCCGCAGGTGGCGCTATTGGTAACGAAGAACTCGCACGCTGTGAGCAGGCGATCGAGGCAAGCGAAGCCCGCCACGTCTTGGTGTACCTGCATCATCCGCCAGTCTCCCTGGGCAGCGTCTGGCTGGACTCGGTCGGTCTCGCGGACGGGCCCGAATTCATCCTGCGCCTTGCCGCAACGGGCAAAGTCCGCGTCGTGATTTTCGGGCATGCGCACCAGGCGCACGATTCTACGGTGAACGGCATACGCATTCTTGGCACACCATCAACCTGCCGGCAATTCAAAGCCGGCAGTGACGTCTTTGCGCTGGACAATAAGCCGCCGGCGTATCGCAAGATAGATTTGTATGACGACGGCACGGTCACGACCGAACTGGTCTGGGTCCCTGGTGCTTAAGCACTTTTTGTGTTTCATGTCGCTGCTCACGCCCGCCATCGTTGTTGCTGGCGAACATCCCGTCAGCATGTGGCTTGCCGAAGGCGCGCACAACCGGGTCTACCTGCTGGGCTCGGTGCACCTGTTGCGTCGCGAGGACCACCCCCTTCCGGTTGTGCTGGACGCCGCCTATGAGGATGCCGAAGCACTGCTCATGGAACTCGACATGGATGACATTGATCCCGGGGCGATGCAAAACCTGAGTAGTCAGCTTGGCGTGCTTGCCGGTGACCGCAGTTTGCGTGACCTGATGGGTGAGGAGCAGTACCAGGAGGCCACCGTCGCAGCCGCGGAACTGGACCTGCCATTCGAACTGCTGGCACATACCGAGCCCTGGCTGGCCGCCATCACTCTCGAGCAACTCGCATTGATGCGGATCGGCTTTGATCCACAATACGGTATCGAGATGACCATGTTGACGAAGGCATCCCGGGACGGCAAAAACATCACCGGGCTCGAGTCCGCCGAAGAACAGCTGACGTTGCTGGACAACCTGTCGATCGCGGCGCAGAACGAGTTGTTACTGGAAACCCTGCAGGAAAGCCGGACCATTAAAACCGAAATGGATGGCCTCGTTAAAGCCTGGCGGGTCGGCGATACTGCGTACCTCGAATCCAACATGCTGGCCGACATGCAAGCGTACCCCGAGCTTTACAAAGCCCTCGTCGTGGATCGCAATCAACGCTGGGTTAGTGAGATCCAGGAGTTGCTCGACGACGACCAGGACTACCTGGTCATCGTCGGCGCTCTGCACCTCATCGGGCCGGACGGCTTGCCGGCACTGCTCAAACAACGCAATATTCCAACAAGGCAAATGCATGAATCTTTTTGAAGAGGCGCGCTCGGTTATAGCGGGCGGCGTGAACTCGCCGGTGCGCGCGTTCGCGGGGGTCGGTGGTGATCCCCTGTTTATCAAGAGTGCCAATGGCGCGTATCTTGAAACCGAGGACGGCCGCCGCCTCATTGACTACGTCGGATCGTGGGGCCCTATGATACTCGGGCACTGCGATCCGGATGTCATCGCCGCGGTTGTCGAAACCGCAAACAACGGCCTCAGTTTCGGCGCTCCCTGCGTGCTGGAAACGCAACTCGCGAACAAGATACGTGACCTGGTGCCCTCCATGGAACGCCTGCGAATGGTCTCATCCGGCACGGAAGCTACGATGAGTGCGATTCGGCTTGCGCGCGGCCACACCGGCCGGGACAAGATCATCAAGTTTGAGGGCTGCTACCACGGCCATTCCGACTCCTTGTTGATCAAAGCCGGCTCGGGGGCACTGACGCTTGGCGTACCCAGTTCGCCGGGCGTACCGCAAGGACTCGCCAAACATACGCTTACTTTGCCGTTCAACGACGCCGACGCGCTTGCCGTTGCATTCGAACGCTTTGGCGACGAGATTGCCTGTGTGATCGTCGAACCAATTGCCGGCAACATGAACATGGTGCCGCCCATCGCGGGTTTTCATGAATCCTTGCGCGATCTATGCAGTCAACATGGCAGCGTGCTAATTTTCGATGAGGTCATGACAGGATTTCGGGTCGCCAAAGGCGGCGCCCAAGCACTGTTCGGCATCACGCCGGACCTGACCACGCTCGGCAAAATTGTCGGCGGCGGTTTGCCTGCAGCGGCATTCGGTGGCCGCCGGGATATCATGGCCAACATCGCGCCTGACGGGCCCGTGTACCAGGCAGGGACCCTGAGTGGTAATCCGCTGGCGATGGCGGCGGGTCTCGCAACACTTGCCAAGATCGATGTGCCGGGATTCTACACGGCGCTCGACCGGCGCACCCGGCAACTCGCCGATGGCCTCGAACTCGCCGCCCGCGATGCAGGTATTCCGCTGGCCGTGGAACAGGAAGGCGGTATGTTTGGCTTTGTCTTTACCGACGACGGACCGGTGCGCAGCTACGCGCAGATTGCTGCAAGTAATGTCGCGCGCTTCAGGAAATTTTTTCACGGCATGCTGGATGCCGGCATTTACCTCGCGCCGTCGGCGTACGAAGCCGGTTTCGTATCCAGCCGGCACGGTGACGCTGAGATCGAAGCTACTCTTAGCGCTGCACAAGGGGTACTTGCGACTCTATAGCCTGGCGTCGGACGATCGCGGCAGGATGCCGCT
>DDIS01000033.1:0-12910 GCA_002338615.1 Proteobacteria bacterium UBA1844
CGTCTGCTCAACACAGACCAGTTGTCCACGCGGCAAGGTCATCGCAACACCACTTCGTGACAGGGCTACCCATGCTCCACCAACCCTCAAACGTTCACGAGTCCCTTATCTGGCGAATCTGTCGACATATTGCGTGGCTGTCCCGTTTCTTGTTTGAAAGTGCGTGGGTGTCCTTTTAGTTTTGCGCGGCTATGGGCGGGCCAGCTCTTGCAGCAACCAGTCGACGTAGCGCTTTTCGTTGCGCTCCATGCCGGAAAACGGCCCGGGTTTGTAATAACGGGAACGCACGCCTTTGAAGTTATTCGCGATAATGGTTTTGTCGGCTTTGGTTGTGATGTCCCAGAGCCAGACGAGCTCGTCGACATTGTAGTCTTTGCCTTCCACGGCATTGGCCCGGACCAGCCAGTAAATGTCACAGCGCGAATTGTTGAGGTCGACCGGCGTAAACACGTAGGCGACGACGTGGTCGCTGTAGGCCAGAAGAAATGAAAACGCACCCAATGAAAAATCCGAGGCGCCGCCGTCGTAACCCTTGAGGTTACCGAGCAAGGGGGCAACCGGGCTGCCGTCCTTACTTCCGGTCTGGTAGCCGTCAAATAGCGCCGTGCGTCCGTAACCATAGCCGATCTCTCCAGGCCTCGCGGAGGTGTCAATACGGTCGATATTAATGTCTTTCAACCCGCACGCCTCCATGCGCTCGAGCATCGGCGCCTGCACTCGCTCACGTTTCTTACGATCGAGCATCAATGTATGCATCCGCGCATAGTCGGGGTGCGCTGTCGCGCAGTGATAGCACTCCTGGTAGTTCTCGATCGACAGTTTCCAGTTACCCGAGATCGGGTACTCGCGATACGCCGCGACTTTCAGGTTCTCAAAATCGAACATCGCCATCGGTTCGGCCAGTTCGCGCTTGCAGTTCTCGAGCGCCGGTGGCGCATCCGAAAAACATATAAATATGAGGCCATGGATCGTGTCGCAGGAAACTGTATTCAGACTGTGCGCGCCCCAGTCAAAATCATCGGGCATATCGCGCGCCGCAACCAGCTTGCCGTCCGTGTCATACACCCAGCCATGATAGGGGCAGGTGAATTTTCGGGTGCTGCCAGCCGCTTCCAGGCAGACCAGTGAGCCGCGGTGCCGGCACACATTCGCAAAGGCCTTGATCGACTTGTCGGGTGAGCGCACGACAATCGCCGACTCGCGACCAACTTTCACGACTTTGAAGTCTCCGACGTTGGCAAGCTCTGACTGGTGGCCCGCAAGCACCCAGTTACGATTCACGATACGTTCAAGTTCAAGCTCGTAAATAGCCGGGTCCGTATAGAAACGTTGTTCGAGTGCATAGCCGGGAGTGTGCGCCGCAATAAGTGCCTCGACCGTGTTTAAAGTATTAGGGTTTAGCCCTGTCATGACGTCTGTTCCATTAATCCCATGATGAATTTGCGGCGCCAAGATATCACAGGCCCATTTTCCTGCGAACTAATGCGAATAGAAGGCGCTCTATTGCCGGGTACTTCCAAGTGACTTGCTAATCACGAAAAACGATGGTTTTTCCGCCATTTACAAGTACGCGCTCCTCGAGGTGGTAGTGTACCGCGCGAGCAAGTACCCGGCGTTCAATATCGCGACCTTTGCGCACCAGGTCATCGGGTGAATCCGTGTGGCTGATGTGTTCCACATCCTGCACGATGATCGGTCCTTCATCGAGATCCGCCGTGACGTAATGTGCTGTTGCGCCAATGATTTTTACACCCCGTGAATGTGCCTGGTGGTACGGTTTCGCGCCCTTGAAGCCCGGCAAAAAGCTATGGTGAATATTGATGCAGCGCCCCGCAAGAAACGCCGCAAAATCGTCCGACAAAATCTGCATATAGCGGGCCAGGATTACCAGTTCGGCACCAGTTTCATTGATCAGTCGCTTTATTGCCGCTTCCTGTACAGGTTTGCTGTCCTTCGTGATAGGAAGGTGATGAAATGGAATGTCACCGAGATCCGCAACATGCAGTGCACTGCGCGGGTGGTTCGAAACGATTCCCACGATATCCATTTTAAGTTCGCCGGTACGGGTGCGATACAGCAGGTCACTCAGACAATGATCCAGTTTCGAAACCAGGATCATCACGCGTTGCCGCTGTTCGATAGGTCGCAGGCGCAAAGACATCCGCAGTTCTTTGCCAAGCGCATGCATGCTTTCACCTAATCGGGCGGCATCCGATTCAGCATCAAAAACCACGCGCATGAAAAAGTTGCCCGACTCGAGGTCGTCAAACTGTTGCGCGTCGCGAATGTTTGCGCCGTGTTCGAGCAAACGGTTGGCGACTGCCGCCACCAATCCGCGGCGGTCTACGCAAGACAAGGTCAAAATGTGAGTATTGTGCATGGTGGTTCTTCTGAGGCACGACGATCGTCGTGCAAGATTGTCTAACCGTCCGGCAATAACGCCTTGAAGCGCGGGTGGCTGCGCAGATTATCGAGATCGCTGTCGTTTTTCATCCAGTCCAGCTCTGCCATACCTTTGCGCACGCTTTTCTCCAGGCAGTCAAGCGCTTCTTCAATCTTGCCGATTGTCGAGTACACGCAGGCGACATTGTACAAATTCAGTGCGTCGTCGCCCAGCGAGGTCCTGGCTCGTTCCAGCCACTCCATGCCTTTCTCAGTATCGCCCGCTTCGAGCAGATTGACCGAACCGAAACATAGCGCACGCGCATCGTTCGGTGAGGTCTGCAGCCTTTTTTCGATGACCTCCAGGGTCCGTGCGCGAGCACGGTCGCGGTCGTCATGGCGACCCAGTGCCCGGTATACCTGGGCAAGTAATGCCAGCGCCTGGTAGTCGTCGGGGCGCACTTCGCAAGCCTTCTCGAACAAGCTTACGGCAAGCTCGAATTCGCCCTGGGCGAATGCGTGCCTGCCGTGAAAATAGTAAGCATCGAACAAGGTTGGATCAAGCTCAATTGCGCGTTGAAACGATCTCTTGGCCTCCGCCTGTCGCGTGCTGTGCGACAGCGCGAGGCCACGCGAGGCGTGTACCTGCGCAAGATCCGGCGCCAGTTGCAGGGCCAATCGTGAGTTCGTTTCAGCTTGCAGGCGGACAGAAACCGCGCTGTCGGCATACATGTATATGAAGGAAAAGCAGTCAGCGAGTCCGGCGTAGGCCAGTGCATAGTCGGGATCGAGATCGATCGCACGCGAAAAATCCTCACGTGCCTCCCGCCACGCCTGATCATTGAACTGGTAAAAGTGGCGCCGGCCACGCAGGTAGTATTCGTAGGCTTCAATATTCTGCGTTGGCTGTCGTTCAATTTCCCTTTCTGTTTGTGGGCTTAACGAAAGTTTAAATGCCTTGGCGACATTCTCGGCAATTTCCTTTTGGATGCCAAACACGTCTTTCAATTCGCGGTCAAATCCCTCGGACCAGATATGGTAGCCGTCCGCGACATTGATGAGCTGCGCCGTCACGCGCAGATGTTCGCCTGCCTTGCGCACACTGCCTTCGAGCACCGTATTGACATTCAATTGCTCGCCGATAGCATCGATATCCATCGTTGTGCCTTTGAACTGAAACGATGCAGTACGCGATGTAACCTGCACGCCTTTTATTCGCGCCAGCGAGTTGATGATTTCTTCGGCCATGCCCTCACAGAAATGATCCTGGTCTTTCTCCGGACTCATATCGGCGAATGGCAATACGGCAATCGACGGCGGCGGCAGGTCATCGGCGCGAGCTTTTCGGGTAATAGCTGACCGGCGGCGCTTCTTGGTGCGGCGAATTCCGTCTGGAGTAACTTCCAGCGCCCAGGCAAGTGCGAGCGCGGCAGGGAAACCGAGGATCAGCAACCAGAGCACAAGTGAAGTAGACCAGCTCGGCAGATTGAGAGGTTCGAACGTCGCATCCGCGATTTGTAACAGTACCCACCCGCCGACCAGGTAAGCGATGCCGACACGCACCACCTTGCGACGCTTTAGCTCCTCAAAATACTGTTTCAAACAGGTTGCTCATTATCGTTATATCCAGCAAGCCTACCGCCTTAAGCCGGTAAATACCAAGTCCATGCGCCCGGCTGGCGCATGCAGCTTGCTGAACTATACTTAATGCACAGAACGAAAACCGGCAACCATCGAGGGGGTCGAGATGCACAAGTATACGAAGATCCTCATTGTTGGTGCCGCTATTCTGGCGGGCAGTGAATCAGCCGCACGGACGAATGCAGCCTGGCTACAGATCGATGCATCAAATTCGTTCATAGACAAAAGCGGGCAAGATCGAACGTGGAGCCGTTCGGGCGGGCTGCAAGGGACACGCTCTGGATTGGTGCCCGCCAACACGGGCTAATTGCTATTCCTCGCGCGTTTTCGCTCCCCGTTGCTGCAGAAAGAGCCGCCTGATAGTACCGGTAGGCACGTGTTGCCAGGCTCTCTCGTGCAGGTAATAAACAATGAGCTTCACCGCCGGTTCAACAACCCCGACGGCCGCTGCAATGGCGAGTTCACCCGTGACCGCGAACACGATCACGGTCGTCGTAATTGTGCCTGTGATGCGGTAGGTGATCGCTTTAAAAATGCTGCGCAGGCGTGTTTCACGCAGCTGTTTATCTGAATCGACAGTCATTAAAAGTATCCTTGCCGAAGCAATGGCATTTTGCCTGGGCTGTCAGGGGCGCCGAGTCTAGATCACGAGGAGCAGGGTCCGCAATGGATTTCCTGCGGCAGTTATCCTGATACTGCAGCACCAGCTTCCAAGTGTTGTCGCGCCTCGTTCGACCGATTTCAACCGCAACCTCCGTCTTATATGCAATTCCGCTGATCTGGCGGAATGGATTACATAATTCAGGAGACTGGCAATCATGAAAAAACTAACACCTGTATACCTGACCATCTGCTTGCTTCTTTTCATTGGCTTTTCACATGTGGCCGATGCCGGTAGATCCGGCGCCTGCACCCGCACGAGCAACATGATGCGCCTCGCATGTAAAGCCGAATCGCGTGACGACTTCTGGGTACAGAAAGCACGTTGCCAAAACGAATCAGAATGGGCTGAACGGCGCGAGTGTATCGACGACGCAAAGGACGAGCTGGTCGAGGTACTGGATTTCTGTCATGAACAGTTTGATGCGCGGGAAGAAGTCTGCGACGCAGTAGGACAGGCGCCCTACGACCCGGAATTCGAGCCCGAGGATTTTGAAACCAGCCTCGATGCACTGACTGCACCGAACCCGTACTACCCGATGGCGGTCGGCAATGTCTGGACCTACGATGGCGATGAGGAAATCATGGTCGAAGTGCTCGATGAAACCAAACTGATTGACGACATCGTGTGCTTTGTCGTACGCGATGTTGTGTCCGAGGATGGTCGACTGGTCGAAGATACGGATGACTGGTTTGCCATTGCGCGGGCGGATGGCGCGATCTGGTATTGCGGCGAGGAAGTGAAGGATTTCGAGTATTTCGAGGGCGACGAGCCGAGCTTGCCTGAGCTGGTAGCCATCGACGGATCATTCAAGGTCGAACGTGATGGAGACCGCGCTGGCATCGTATTTCCTGGTTACCCGGCCGTTGGCGAAACAATGCGGGCCGAATTTTCACTGGGCAACGCTGAGGATATCGTTGAAGTCATCTCAACGAACTATGCCTATGGTCAGGACGAGGAACTTGATGAGCTGGTGCCGCAGGAGCTGGCAGAACTCCTGTGCAACAATAACTGTGTCGTCGTTGCCGAGTACACGCCTATCGAGCCGGGAGTCTATGAACGAAAATACTATGCCCCCGGAATCGGCTTTTTTACCGGGACCAATCCCGAAGAAGGGGAAGTCGTTTTCCTCACCGGCTGCAACTTCAATTCAGTGTGTGAATCGCTACCGGAAAGCGACTGACGTGAAAAGGAGTCAGCGCAGGTTCGCCGCGCTGACTCCTGCCCCCGGCTAGCCTGGTTTGCCGTCCGCCCTTCTAAAAAACAATATTGGCGTGTAGACGATAAGAAAAACGAGGAATGCCGCGAGCCAGAGAGTTGCGGCCAGCGTAACGGCCGTAGTGTAACCGACTGGCAGCAACACTCCTCCGAAAACGCGCAGCACGATCGCAGCTACGAGCAAGATATACGCCATGGTCACGGCGCTTGTGGCGTGCAACGGACGCCCTGTGTGACCAAGTGCTGTGCGAGTCATGACCGCCAGTATCATCGTGGCCACGGCACCGGCCCCGAGCGCGTGAAACCAGTGCGCCGCAAACGCGAACCCGAAAAGCAGGTGTAATGCGTTGAGGGCCAGGCCTATGGGTATCCACAGGTAGGCAACGTGCAGGATCCAGACAATCGGGTCTGAGCGTGTATAGAGTCCGCGCCAGCCAAGCAGGCGGAGCAGCTGGGCGATAGAGGCGAACGCCGCCACGCCGCCTCCGACGCGATGTGCCTCCGGAAACCAGCCCGCGCCCAGCAACGCGAGCATGCTGCCCATAACCGCAATCTCGAGTGGGCGCGAGCGACGCATAGGCACATCGATCCCGCGAGCCTTGAGTGCATTCGATGTGAACGCGGGCACGATGCGGCCGCCAACGATCGTTATGAGGAGCAATACGACGTTGAGCCCCGTATGCAGGGCTCGTTGCGCATCCAGATAATCGCCGTGCAAGACAGCGCGCAGGAATGCGACATCCAGGGCCCAGAACAGAAACAGAATCAGCAGCATCGGCGTGTTGCGATTGGTGGTGCGCAATATCGACGGAGCAATCAGTAGAGCCAGGGCGGGCAGAAACAGCAATTCCAGTGTGATGAGCACGGGCGCCGGAATTGCGCCCGACACCGCGAACGCAAGCCTTCCCGCCAGCCAGGCGAATGTGAGTACTATCAAAGGTACGCCGGCAAAGCCGCGGTTTCTGGTCCAGCTTGGCACCGCTGTCAGCATGAAGCCCGCGATTGCCGCTGCAATAAAACCGTACAGCATCTCATGACCGTGCCAGAACACAGCCGGGATGCCGAGGGGCAGCCGAAAGCCGAAACGAAACACACAGAGCCAGAGGGCAATGGCCAGCACGGCATACGCTCCTGCCAACCAGAAGAAGGGGCGGAAGCCGTAGCGGAACAATGCCAATCGCCGTGCGGCAGTCACTCAATATTTGCCAATTAAAAGGTGAATCGGCCCCAAAGGATCGTGTGTCCTTGCGATGCTGAACATGGCTGCGAACACGAACAGGGCAAGGATGAAGAAAATCAACCGTGTTCGCGCAGTCCGGCCACGCTTCAGCGCCATAGTTCCAAGCACCACGTACACGAGAAGCAGTAACAACTTTGCCGTTAGCCAGCCATTGGCATAGAGGGCGGTCGGCAGGATCACCAACAATAGAATTGCGGCGGCGAGTAATACCGTATCAATGGTGTAACTCAGGTAGCGCACCGGCGCCGCCATAGCCAACGCAACACCACGCTGTACCAGCAAGCCACGCACCAGGAACAGGGAACCGCTGACGATGACCGCGCCAACATGCAACATTTTGATCTGCGCGTAATATTCAATCATGTGAATTGGATGGGACAGGCAGGCCCTGGTCGGGCCATCAATTTTCGATAGGATTCCAAAGAAGCAGGATAAACCATGTCATGATGATTCCGCCAATTCGGACTGACCGCTTGCCGCCGTTGCAACGCAGCTACTGTCAAGCGCTGCGAGCCTATAGAATGGCCGGATCCCGGGACCAGAAAAGCGAACCTGATTCATGACAGTAATCTATCGAATCGAACGATACTTGCTCCTCGCAGCACTGTTTATCCTCGCCGCGTGCGGACCAACTGGCACGCAATCGACAGACGGTGAATTGCAGCGACTCACCCAGCGTGCGGAGAAGGTCACGATCATTCGCGACGACTTTGGCGTCCCGCATATTTACGGCAAGTCCGACGCAGACGCAGTATTCGGTCTCATGTACGCGCAGGCTGAGGACGATTTTCCGCGCGTGGAGCGCAACTACGTCTGGGCGATCGGGCGTCTCGCCGAAGTCGAGGGCGAGTCGGCGATATTCAGCGACCTGCGTGCGCGCCTGTACATGAGCGAAGAAGAGGCAAAAGTCGCGTTCGAGTCCGCCCCGGACTGGCTCAAGGAGCTCTGCAATGCCTACGCGGACGGTCTCAACTACTATCTTGCGAGCCACCCCGATGTAAAGCCGGCGCTATTGACGCACTTCGAGCCGTGGATGCCTATGTACTTTTTCGAAGGTTCCATCGGTGGCGATATCGAACAGATTCCGTTGCCCGGTATCGAAGCGTTTTATGGCAAGGGGCAGGGGATCGAGACGGTAGCGGCGGTGGCGCCGTTATGGCATGAGCCCGCGGGCTCGAATGGCATCGCGATCTCGGGACGGCATACTCGTTCGGGCAACGCCATGTTGCTCATCAATCCGCATACCTCGTTCTATTTCCGGCCCGAGGTGCACGTGGTCAGCGAAGAGGGTCTGAATGCATACGGTGCCGTGACCTGGGGCCAGTTTTTCGTGTACCAGGGCTTCAACGAACACACTGGCTGGATGCACACGTCGACCTATGTCGATTTCATGGATGAGTTCGTCGAGGAAACCAGTACCCGCGACGGCAAATTGATGTATCGCTACGGCGACGAATGGCGTCCCGTCAACGTCGACGAGGTGAATCTGAAATACCGCGATGGCGACTCCGTCAAGGAACGGCACTTTCCCGTCTACCGCACCCACCATGGGCCGGTCACGCACATGCAGGACGAAAAATGGGTAGTCACACGTATCAACTGGGACCCGGTCAACGCTTTACGGCAGTCCTTTATAAGAACAAAGCAGCACAGCTACGACGATTTTTTGCAAATGATGGAAATTCGTACGAACTCATCGAACAACACTGTGTATGCAGATTCGGGCGGCAATATTGCTTACTTTCACGGCAATTTCATTCCACGACGTGATACCCGTTTCGACTATTCGAAGCCTGTCGATGGCAGCAACCCGGCAACGGACTGGAACGGGTTGCATACAGTCAGTGAAAGCATCACCTTGCTGAATCCGAACAACGGCTGGATCCAGAACTGCAACTCAACACCATTCACAGCCGCGGGGGCTTTCAGTCCTGTCCCCGAGAACTATCCGGTATATATGGCGCCCGACGACGAAAACTTCCGCGCGGTGCATGCCGTGGGTGTGCTCACCGGAATTGCGGACGTGACGCTCGACTCACTGATCGAAACCGCGTACGACGCGTACTTGCCTGGTTTCGAAAAGCTCATTCCAGGCTTGATCACAGCGTTCGATCAATCGAGTGCTCAGCACGCCGAGCTGCAGCCGGCGATTGAAATTCTCAGAAACTGGGATCTGCGTACTGCAGCCGATTCGGTCGCGATGACGCTGGCGCACTTTTATGCAACGCGCTACGTCGAGGAGAGCGGCAATGCAGCCGGACTCAGCGAGATGGAGCTGGTGAACTACCTGGGTACTGATTCACCACCCAAGGAGCGGCTGCAGGTTTTCGCCGCAACGATCAAGCAACTCGAAAGCGATTTCGGTACCTGGTCTCTGCCCTGGGGCGAGGTCAATCGCTTCCAGCGCCTGTCGGGCGCTATCGATGCAACTCACGACGACAATGCGCCGAGCCTGCCTGTCGGCATGGCCTCAGGCAATTGGGGTGCGCTTGCGGCATTTGGCGCGAAGACCTACCCGGGTACCAAAAAGATCTACGGCTATCGCGGCAACAGTTTCGTTGCCGTGGTCGAGTTTGGTGAGAAAGTGCGGGCGAAATCGCTGCTTGCCGGTGGCCAAAGCGGCCACCCCGCGTCGATTCATTTCGATGACCAGGCGGAACGCTATGTCGATCACCAGTTCAAGGATGTAGCTTTTTATCGCGATGACGTCGAGGCGCGCGCAACGAGCCGCTACCACCCTGGCGAGCGTCAGGAAGGACTCGTGCGCGTGGCGCTCGAGACGACGGCAGGGACAATCGAAGTCGAAGTCGACCAGGATCGCGCGCCGGCATCGGCTGGCAGTTTCCTTAACTACGTAGATTCCGGAATGTATGAGGGAGCTGCGTTCTATCGCAGCGTGCGGCCGGACAACGACCGTGGCGCGCCCGTTATTTCGGTTGTCCAGGGTGGCGTGATGGCGGACGAACCGGAGGTGCCGGGCGTGGTACACGAATCCACAAAGTTGACGGGCATTCGGCACACCGACGGCGTAATTTCACTGGCTCGTGGGGAACCGGGTACCGGCAGCGGCGCTGCGTTTTTCATCTGTGTCGGCGACCAGCCCGGGCTCGATTTCGGCGCATTGCGCAATCCTGATGGCCTGGGATTCGCGGCGTTCGGGCACGTGGTGCGTGGTATGGATGTGGTGCGCGAGATTCACACGCGTGAAGCCCATGGCGCGAGTGATTCCGAATACACCGACGGCCAGATCCTGACCGAGCCTGTCACCATAACGTCCGCGCGGCGGCTGGCACCGGACTAGCCCGGGCCAGTCGCGCGGCCAGCACGTTGTCAGGCGACCCGGCTCTTGCCTGGCATTAACTGCGAACGCAGGTATTCCTCGTAGGTGCCGGAGTAGTCGATAATCCCTTGCGGCGTCATTTCGATGACTCGTGTAGCCAGTGACGAGACGAAATCGCGGTCATGGCTGATGAATATCAATGTGCCCGGATAATTCTCGAGCGCAAGGTTCAGGGCTTCGATGGACTCCATGTCAAGGTGGTTGGTGGGCTCATCCATGACCAGCACGTTCGGCTTCTGCAGGATCAGCTTGCCGAACATCAGGCGTCGCTGTTCGCCACCGGATACCACTTTGACCGATTTTTCGCTGTCGTCTTTCGAAAACAACATGCGGCCGAGTGTGGCACGCAATAGTTGTTCATCGGCACCCGGGGGTTGCCATTGCGTAATCCAGTCGAACAGGCTTATGTCCTCAGCGAACTCCGCTGCGTTGTCCTGCGCGAAATAGCCGACTTTCGCATTCTCGGACCATTTGATCGTGCCGCTGTCCACCGCCAGCTTTTCCAGGAGGCAGCGAATCAACGTGGTTTTGCCGATGCCATTCTGACCGAGAATTGCCACTCGCGAGCCAGCTTCGATGCTCAAGCTCAGGTTTTCGAACAACAGGCCATCTTCGAAGCCCTTGCTGATGCCGCTGGCTTCAACCGCGAAGCGCCTGAGCGCCTTGTCTTGCTCGAAACGGATGAACGGACTGACGCGGCTGGATGGTTCTATCTTCACAAGCTCGATTTTTTCGAGCTGCCGGGCGCGCGATGTCGCCTGGCGTGCTTTCGAGGCGT
This sequence comes from Proteobacteria bacterium UBA1844, assembly GCA_002338615.1. Taxonomy (GTDB): domain Bacteria; phylum Pseudomonadota; class Gammaproteobacteria; order Steroidobacterales; family Woeseiaceae; genus UBA1847. Next base: position 11,261 of record DDIS01000033.1, read on the forward strand.
TCGCCGAGAAGCGGCTGACGAAGCTTTGCAGTTCAGCCATTTTTACTTTCTTTTTCGCATTCTCGGCATGCACACGCTCGCGTGCCTGGGTGGCCGCCGTCATGTATTCGTCGTAGTTGCCCGGAAACACCTGCAACTTGCCATAGTCGAGATCTGCCATGTGCGTGCAGACGCTGTTCAGGAAGTGACGATCGTGCGAGATAATCACCATCGTGGACCGGCTCGTATCAAGAAATTCTTCGAGCCAGCGAATGGCGTTGATGTCGAGATTGTTGGTCGGCTCATCGAGCAACAACACCTCCGGGTCGGAAAATAAGGCCTGCGCGAGCAACACCCGCAGTTTCCAGCCAGGCGCGATTTCACTCATCGGGCCTTCGTGTTGCTCGACGGGAATGCCAATACCCTCGAGCATTTCTCCCGCGCGCGATTCGGCGGAATAGCCGTCCATCTCCGCAAACTCGACTTCGAGATCGGCGACACGCATGCCCTCTTCATCACTCATTTCGGGTAGCGCGTAGATACGGTTACGTTCCTGCATCACTTGCCAGAGTCGGTCGTAACCCATGATGACGGCATCGAGTACGCGGTAGTCCTCGTAGGCAAACTGGTCCTGTGAGAGCTGGCCGATACGCACATTGGGGTCTGTCGATACATTGCCCACAGTCGGCTCGAGCTCGCCTGCCAGGATTTTCATCAGCGTTGACTTGCCGCTGCCGTTCGCGCCAATCAGGCCATAGCGGTTGCCGTTGCCGAAGGTAACGGAAATGTTTTCGAACAGGGGCTTGGCGCCGAACTGAATCGCGAGATTTGCTGTTGAGATCACTTGTAAGTACCGGGTAAGTCGGGTGAAGCAGCAAACCTGCTCGCCGGCTGAGTTGTTCGAACTCAGGACCGTGGAATGCGGGGGATCGGGGCCGGGCTGCTGCGTTGGCGCGCGGATCATAGCAAAGTCGCAAGACAAGTGGAAACAGGCTCGTCTGCTGCAATATCTACATGTCACTTGAAAATATGCCTGCTTTTTCCCAGATACGACTCCGAGGGCCCGCCAACGGCCGTGTTGGAGTCGGTGGCACGAGTCTTGCTTGATACCTGTATGGGGCTGCGTTCCGTAGTACCAGGGGTCAGTAGTTGGCCAGCTTATAGAGAAGCAGTTGATCGAGGTGCTTGCCTCGATGAACTCGCCATTTGGACAAGAAATTGGAGGACCTATGAATACCAAAGTTATCGCACGATATTCAGCGCTGCTTGTGGCCGCGGCGACCGCAGCCGGATGTGCAAGTTCGACAGCACCCTCGGCACCCCAGATAGCACGGGCGCAAACCAGCATCGAACTCGCAGAACAAAACGGTGCGCGCCAATACGCGACGCAATCACTCGATAACGCAAGGGCCAAACTGCAGAGCGCCGAAATGGCTGCCGAAAACGGCAAGGGTGAGCAAGCCATGCGCCTGGCCGAAGAGGCCGAAATCGAGGCTCGGCTGGCGGCAGCGCAATCGGAGTCGGCTGAAGCTGAAGCGTCCTTGCGCGAGATCCAGCGTGGCATTGACACCTTGCAGCAAGAAATCAACCGTAAACAATAGATGAAAAGCACGAACAATCGGGAGCGACCTATGAAGATCAATTACAGAATGACGGCAGCCACTGTGGCTG
>DDIS01000033.1:13011-15149 GCA_002338615.1 Proteobacteria bacterium UBA1844
GCCAGCCACTGTGGCTGTAATAACATTGGCGGCATGCACCACCACGCCGCCCCAAATCGAGGAGCTGGGACAGGCCCGCACAGCCGTAGTACGACTGCAACAGGATCCGATGGCGCAATCCGTGGCCGAAGCGGATTTGCAAAAAGCCGAAGCGGCGTTAAAGAAGGCAGAAGCCCTGAAGCCAAATAGTCGCAATCTCGACGCAATCAGGCACGATGCGTTTATGGCAGAACGTCACGCGAAGATTGGGACGGCAAAAATTGCCGAAGCGAAAGCACGGGCGAGTATCGACGATGCAGAGCTGCAGCGAAGCCAGGTAGTAAGGCAGGCCAGAGAACGTGAGACGGCCGACGCACAAGCGCTGGCAGCGAGCCGTGGTGCCGAAGCTGAGCTGGCCAATCGGCAGGCCGAAGCAGCAGCCGACAGGGCAGATGCGGCAACCAGCCGCGCAAACGAACTGCAAGAAGAACTCGAGGACCTGCAGGCGAAGGAAACTGAGCGTGGTTTGATTCTCACGCTGGGTGACGTGTTGTTCGATACCAACAAGGCAGATCTGAAGCCAGGTGCGGGCAAGACCATCAGCCGCATAGCAGAATTTCTGAATTCACAACCTGATCGACGCTTGTTGATTGAAGGCCACACGGATGATCGTGGCACGGATAGTTACAACATGCTGTTGTCGGAGCGCCGTGCAAATAGCGTGCGCGACGCATTGATTGGCCAGGGTGTACGCGCTGACCGAATTCGTGCAACGGGACTGGGTGAAAGCTACCCGGTAGCGACGAACGACTCTGTCGCGGGCCGCCAGGAGAACAGGCGGGTGGAGGTAGTCATCGCAACGGAAGGCGAACAGGACTTTCCGTCGGCGGTAAAAGCATCGACGCAATAATTAGCCAGCAACTCGATGAGTACGAAAATACGTGCTGAACCAATATTGGCTTACCCGCCAAATATTGCGGACCTCGACGAACTGGCGCCTTACCGGACAGCGCTGGAATCGGCACTGGGTATGGCCGCAACAGCGGGCAACAAGGTCGATATCTTGCAAAATGGCGAGCAGATTTTTCCAGCCATGCTCGAGGCAATTGGCGGAGCCAGGGATCGGGTTGATTTCCTGACCTACGTCTACTGGACCGGCGACATAGCCAGAAAATTTGCTGGCGCACTGGCTGCCAAGGCGCGCAGCGGAGTGTCCGTGAACGTGCTACTTGATGCGTTCGGTTGCAAGAAAATGCCAGCTCAACTTGTTGAGGAGTTGCAAGCCAGTGGCGTCAATTTACGCTGGTTCCGTCCGCTGTCACGCTGGAGGTTCTGGCAAAACGACAATCGAACTCATCGAAAGATACTTGTGGTTGATAACTGTATCGGCTTCACGGGCGGTGTTGGTATCGCCGATGAATGGACCGGCGGTGGCCAGGACCCGAATCACTGGCGAGACACTCATTTTCGCTTCGAAGGGGCAGCGGTCATGGGTCTCAAAGCGGCGTTTCTGGATAACTGGAATGAGGCAGGCCCTTGGGAGCAGGATGACCTGCCTGATCAGACCCAATATCGGGAACGTGGCATCGATGTGCAAGTGGTACGTGCCTCATCGACGATAGGCTGGACGGAAACCGCGAGCCTGCTGCGGGCCCTGCTATCAGTCGCGCGTGACTCCCTGCAGATAGTTACGCCGTATTTCGTCCCGGACCCGGGCCTGCAGCACTTGCTGTCCGACGCGGCCGCACGCGGTGTCCAGGTCGAAATCATGTTTCCGGGCGAGCATTGCGATATGCGTTTGTCACAACTGGCGGGCCACAAATCTGTCCTGCCTCTTTTGGAGCATGGAGCGCGGATCTGGCGCTACGAGCGCACGATGTTGCACACGAAGCTGGTGCTGGTCGACAACATCGTGGCCTGCGTGGGTTCGGCGAACTTCAATCATCGCTCGCTGGGCAAGGATGAAGAATGTTGCGCGGTCCTGTATAGCCGCGCAACGACCCGACGACTGATAGAAGCATTCCGCGAGGATCAGCAGTATGCGTCCGAACTCAGGGCCTCAAGCTGGCAGAATCGCGGCAGTTGGTTGAAATGCCAGGAGTCACTGGCACGCCTGCTCTTACACGAGCTTTAAGTTCGGTGCCGGTGCTTACACTATA
>DDIS01000208.1 GCA_002338615.1 Proteobacteria bacterium UBA1844
GAGGCACCGCCAGAGGGCGGCGACGGCATACCACCGCCGGGTGGCGTAGAGCTGCCGCCACTACTTGGGGGCGAAGGGCTGCCGCCACCACTCGGCGGGGATGGCATACCGCCACTACTGGGCGAGGGCATGCCGCCGCTCGGTGGGGGCATTGGAGCACTGACACCACCTGGCGCTTGCACCGTCGATTTGCAGGCAGTGATAACCAGCGCGGCCGCGGCCACCATAAGCAGAAGCTTCATTCGTTTGGCCGTCCTCGGCATCGCGTTGTCGTCAGTCATGATGTGCGCCTTCAAGTGCTGGTAGCTGCGGGTCACGGGTGGACACCTTCCAGGCCGTTCTGCTTGCTAGCTTGGAGCCAACGGAGTGCACCGGAGTTCCACGGAATTCATGTGCCTCGGCAGGGTTGCCCGCAATACACCAGTAGTGGCAACGATAATACGCGCCGTCACCCGGATCAACAACACGTAAGTCATTGTTTTTACTTAATTCGCCCGGGCTTTTTCGGCTTTCGGAAGACGATCAGCGACAAGTCGTCCGGTTTGCTCGGCTGGCCGTTCGCAGTGTTGGCCATGCGTTGCTCGGCTTTCGCAATAATCCCATCGGCGGCTTTTTCAAGTGAGCCCTTGCGTACCAGTTCAACGATCTCATCCACGTGCACATTGTCGGTCAGGCCATCGCTCGCCACTATGACTGTATCACGCGGCGCCAATTCCACAGCCGCACCGACGTCGATGCTCATGTCGCTCATGCCGATGAAATTTGATACCAGGTGTCTCTCTTCGTGGTGCAGCGCATCGCGCTGATCGAGAAACCCTGCCTCGACGGCGAATCCGGTCGGCGAATGGGCGGTGGTACGCAGCTTGATCCGGCCGCGCTGACCCACCACCATCGCCTCTGAGTCTCCAATCTGGTAACTGCGCACCAGGCGGCCCTCAATCGTCACTACGGTGAGCGTCGTCGCAGAACCGTTGGCGAGTTCCCGGACAACGTTGTTCGCGGCTTCGATGCCATTCAATACTGCGGTGCGCATCAGTGTTGTTTTTTCCAGCGCCAGTTGCAGTGAATTACTGAGGGCCGTCACCGCGGTCAGCGACGCTTTCTTGCCCGCGGGCAAACCACCCGCCCCGTCCGCAACGACCAGCACCGCTGCTTCAGGCCCCCAGGGAATGATGCCGACGGTATCTTCATTTTCCGCTTCCTTGTCGGGAGACTGGCGCGTGTAAGCCACCATCGTGCCACCAGCGACTTTGAAGGTTCGCCGGTCCGCAGCAAATGCACCATCGAGCAGTACGAGGTCGTCAGGCGACTCGGGCGTCAACGAACGACGCCCATCAAAATATTCATCAAGTCACCCTCCGCACGGGTTCGCGACACCAGGCGCAATAGTTCCAGAAGTCCTCAGCGATGCCCCACTTGCAGGAGCTGCAGCGTTTTTTACTGTGTGCGAGCGGCCATGGTCGCTTCACCTTGGTGCGGCACCAGGGACAATAGCGCATGAAGGGTATTAGCGGACCGTTGCAGCGTTTGCTTGCGCAACGGGCAGTGTAGCGCTTGTCCGGATAACGCCGGGTGGTTTCCTCGACAAAACCAGGTCCGTAGCACCAGGCACAATAGTCCCAGTCATTCTTCACGCCACGTTCGCATCGTGGGCAACTCGATGGCATGCGCGATTCCGAGCCCCGCGCCGGATTGTCGACGCCGCACCAGGGACAGGCCTGCATGCTCTCGGACACCGGGCCTTCGCAGCGCCGGCACTGGTGCCGGGTATCGAGTACAGTGCGAAAACGTCGCTGGAACTCGCGCCACTGCAAACGGCGCCAGGCACTATCATCGGCGGCCAGGTTGCGCGCCGAACTCCGGCTACGTGATTTTTTCTGCCGGCGTGCGTGGCTGTGCAGGCGGTCAAAGTCCGCCTTCATCTGGATCGCATCCGCGTATCGCTTCGATGGATCAAGCTGAATGGATTTTTTCAGCAGTTCAATAAATTCAGGTCGTACACGGGCCTTGAGTTGCTGATAGCCCTTCAGCGGCCATTCGAAAGGCCACTCCGGCAGACTGCCGGAAAACATGCGATACAGTACCAGTCCGAGCGAAAACACATCCGATTGAAATTTTGGCCGACCCATCGCCTGTTCCGGCGCGATGTAGTCAACCGTACCCGAACCCGATGCTTTGAGCGTACGCAAACTCACCTTGGCGAAGCCGAAATCGGCGAGTTTCAGCTGGTTGTTCGGAAACAGGATGAAATTCTCGGGTTTTATGTCGCAGTGAATAATCTTGTGTTCGTGTGCGTAGGCGAGCGCCGCAATTGCCTGGCCCGCAAGTTCCATTGCGCGCGCTGTGGAAATACGGCGTTCCAGCCGATCGGCGAGTGATTTTTCGCCGAGCTCCATCGCAATAACAAAGCGATCGTCAATGTAACTCGCATTCAGGACCGCGAGAATATTCGGATGTTGCAGTTTCGTTGCGACCCGCACTTCGTGCAGGAATTCGTCATCACCAATATTGTGGCTACGGGTCGGTATTTTCAGCGCCACCTGCTGCTTTTGTATGGTGTCCTTGGCCGCATAGACTTCGGCCAGCGGCCCCGCTGCAATTCTCGAAATAATCTTGTACTTGCCGATTTTTTGTCGCGCTTTTAACAAGTCTGCCTGTACCCCTGTCCGCATTTATTGCGCCCGGCAATCATTGGCGCTGCTGCTGCCGGAGTCAAGCGGCGCAATCTCCCCGTCGATTAGATTCGCGAATCGACGTATCCTGCTGCCGAGGCAACGTACCTGGGGATGAAGCAAATGGCCAAGCCTGGCAACACCGGCTTACGACGGATTTTGCATGCGGCGACCTATTCAGTGCAGGGCTTTGCGCATGCCTGGCGCTTTGAAGCGGCGTTCCGGCAGGAACTCACTCTAAGCCTTGTCCTCGTTCCCGTCGCGTTCTGGCTGGGCCGGTCGGCGATTGAGGTGCTGTTGCTCATCGTCTCCTGCTTGTTGGTACTCGTGGTGGAGTTGCTCAATTCCGCCATCGAAACCACCGTCGACAGGATCGGCGCCGAAGCCAACGAATTATCCGGTCGTGCCAAAGACATCGGCTCGGCCGCCGTCTTCGTGAGCCTGGTCATTGTTCTGATCGTCTGGGGTACCGTGGCTTGGCAGCGTTTCATCAGCTGACGGAACCCGGGAACGGCGCGGAGCCCTGCCATTGGCCGGCAAGCCAGGGTCCCGCAATGTTAGCCGGATCGAACTCGCGACACGGCGTTTGTCCAACCGGCGAGTAGCGAAGAGCGCTGATCGTTGGACATGACCGGCGTGAATATTCGCTCGCTCTGCCAAAGCGCCGTAAGCTCATCGATGGCGCCGAGCACGCCTGCGCTAAGTGCCGCGAGATAGGCCGCGCCAAGTACCGTCGATTCGATATTCACGGGTCTTTCGACGGGCAGGTCAAGCACGTCGGCAAGAAACTGCAGGAACCAGTTGTTCGCCGCCATGCCGCCGTCCACACGAATAACGCTCGGCGAGATGCCGTCATCACGCATTGCCCGGATCAGGTCCACCGTCTGGTACGCGATGGACTGCAGCGTCGCGGTTATGATGTCCGCGCGCCCGCTGCCGTGTGTCAGTCCTAGAATGGCGCCGCGCGCGTGCGGATCCCACCAGGGTGCGCCGAGACCGGCGAAGGCCGGTACCACGTGCACATCATCAACGACACCGTTTTCTGCCGCGATTTTTTCTGTGTCAGCGGCGTGCAGAACGATACCAAGCTCATCGCGTAACCATTGAATGGCGGAACCCGCGACGAAAACGCTGCCTTCGAGACCATACGTCACCTTGCCACCAAGGCGGCTTGCAACCGTGGTCAACAACTGGTGCCTGGAAGTGAGCGCCGTGGCACCAGTATTGGCAAGCACAAAACAGCCGGTACCGTAAGTACTCTTGGTTATGCCATCAGTGACTCCTGCCTGCCCGATTAGCGCCGCCTGCTGATCCCCGGCAATGCCGCCGATTGGAATGGCGCTGGCAAACAGGCTTGTGTCCGTGCTGCCGAAGTCCGAGACACAGTCCCGCACCTCGGGCAAGAGACTCTCGGGAATATCAAACAAGGCCAGGAGTTCCGGGTCCCAGCGCTGTTCATGAATATTGAACAATAGCGTACGAGATGCGTTGCTCGCATCAGTCGCGTGGACCTTGCCTCCCGTGAGCCGCCAGACGAGGAAAGTATCCGCGGTGCCGAATGCGAGCTTGCCCTCCTCTGCTCGTTGACGAACACCCTCGACATTTGCAAGCAACCAAGCGATCTTGGTCGCCGAGAAATACGGATCAAGCCGCAGGCCGGTGCGTTGGATAACGTCCTGCTCAACACCCTGCTCACGAAATCGTTCACATATTGCGGCGGTGCGCCGGTCCTGCCAGACGATCGCGTTGTATACGGGTTGGCCCGTCTTGCGATCCCAGATGAACGTGGTTTCACGCTGGTTCGTGATGCCGATTGCAATGATCTCGGCGGGCGTTGCGCGCGCCTTTTGCAGGGCCTTCGACAGTACTGCTGTCGTGGCGGCCCAGATAGCCTCGGGGTCGTGCTCAACCCAGCCCGGGCGCGGAAAATGCTGCGCGAACTCCTGCTGTGCGCTGGCGACAACCCGGGTGCGGCAATCGTACACAACCGCACGGCAACTGCTGGTTCCCTCATCGATTGCCAGCAGGTATTTTCCCGTCACCGCTGGTAGCTCTGCATGCTCCAGGACGGCGACTTCAACTGCATGCGCTGACCAGCTTCAGCCGGCATGCCGTTGTCGCGCTGCGAATTCGCGAAACGTTTGATGTTATCGAGAATATCCGCCGGCCAGGGAGCCACACGGCGCCGGTCGAGATCAACGTGGAGGTTCATCCACTCCGCCGTCGACGCGAGGTAGTTATTCGTCGCATGATAAATGCGCATGAACTGGTGAATACGCTTGTCGTCGTAGGCGAGCAACTCCGACGTTACGATAAACGGTTCGGCAAGCCGCAACTCACGTTGATAGGTAATATGCGACTCTACGGCGAATGTCGAGTTGTTGCTCTCGCGGATGTACGCGTCTGTAATGCCGAATCGGGACCACAGGCAGTCGATTCCGCGGTCAAAGGCAAGCACGTAATACGCCACGTTCATGTGATTATTGATATCGATCCACTCGGGCTGGACCTGGCCTTCGTAAACGTCAGTCCCGTCCCGCTTGAATTCTGCGGCAGTCATTCTTCGGCAAGCTCCGGCAGGTTTCGATACAGTTCGAGCGCTTCAGGATTGGCCAGCGCGTCGGTGTTTTTCACCACCTTGCCATGCACTATCGAACGCACGGCAAGCTCGACGATTTTACCGCTCTTGGTGCGCGGTATCTCCGCCACGGCAATAATTTTCGCCGGCACGTGGCGTGGCGTGGTATTGCTGCGAATAACTTTGCGAATTTCCGCTTTGAGTTCGTCGTCAAGTACAACACCGTCGCGTAGCACGACAAACAATACGACCCGAACATCGTCGGCCCACTGCTGGCCGATCACGATGCTCTCCAGAATCTGGTCCAGTTTTTCAACCTGTCGGTAGATCTCGGCCGTGCCGATACGCACGCCACCCGGGTTCAGAACCGCATCAGATCGACCATGAATTATGAAACCGCCGGAATTTTTCTGTTCCGCGAAATCGCCGTGTGCCCAGATACCCGGGAAACGTTCGAAATAGGCGGCGTGGTAACGCGCATCGTCTTCGTCGTTCCAGAAGCCCACCGGGGCGGACGGAAACGGCCGCGTGCATACGAGTTCACCCTGAGTCTCGACAACTGGCCGGCCTTCATCATCAAAAATCTCGACGGCCATGCCAAGCCCGCGGCATTGCAATTCACCGCGTCTTACCGGCAGAACCGGGTTGCCGAGCAGAAAACAACTCAGGATGTCGGTGCCGCCCGCGATGGACGACAGCTGCAGATCTTTGCCTATCGCGTCGTATACAAAGTCATAACTTTCCGGCGCCAGCGGCGAACCCGTTGAAAGGACCGTGCGCAAGGAACCGAGGTCGAAGCCGTCTACCGGGCGAATGCCTGCCTTTTCCAGCGCGGAAATATATTTCGCGCTGGTGCCAAACACAGTGACACGTTCACGCTCGGCCATTTTCCACAGACCGAGCCCGTTGTCGAAAAACGGACTACCGTCGAACAGCACCAGCGTCGCGCCGCAAGCCAGGCCGCTCGCAAGCCAGTTCCACATCATCCAGCCGCAGGTTGTGAAGTAAAACAATCGACTGTCAGGACCAAGGTCGGTATGCAGAACGTGCTCTTTCAGGTGTTGCAGCAAAGTGCCACCGTGACCGTGCACGATGCATTTCGGAACACCCGTTGTGCCGGAGGAAAACATGATGAACAGCGGATGGTCAAATGCAACCGGCTTGAATGAAAGTTTTCCTCCCGGCCGGGCGAACTGGTCCCAGGCCACTGCGTTCCCGGGTTCAGTTACAGAGTTGTTCGTGGACAGGAAATCCACGACGACGGTAGTGCCGATACTCGGTATCCTGGCAACGATGTCTGCCACCGTTGCGAGGCTGTCAATGCGCTTGCCGTTGTAGTGATAACCATTGGCGGCGAAAAGCACTTTCGGTTCAATCTGGCCAAATCGATCGACGACGCCATGCGAGCCGAAGTCCGGTGAGCACGACGACCAGATCGCCCCGATACTGGCGGTGGCGAGCATCGCGATTATGGCTTCGGGACAATTCGGCAGGTAAGCACCAACGCGATCGCCCTGCCGTACACCAGCTGCTTCGAGACCTGCCGCAATTTCGGTAACGGCTGTGTGCAACTGATCAAAACTGAGCTCGCGCCGGGTACCGTCTTCACCGCAGAAAATAAGTGCGGCGCGCGTACCGCTGGAGCGCAACAGGTGTTCTGCATAATTCAATGTACTGCCTGCGAACCAGCCAGCATGCATGATATTGTCCGGCCGGCTCAAGCTTGCGGTGGCAGGCGCTACAAAGCGTACGTCACAGAAGTCGCATAGACTTTCCCAAAAAGAGGCCGGGTTGCTGACAGACCAGTTGTAGAGCTCGTCATAGGTCGTGAATTCATGCCGGACGATGAACCTGTGCATGGCGGATGCAGAGACCCGCGTGCCGTCCGGCTGCCACAAAATTGGATTGTCATTCATTGAAGCCAGGTCCTTGAATTGTCGCGATTCCTCATTTTCACGCGTATCTTCTTGTCATCGCTGCGATTTGATTACAACACGATTTATCCATCACGGTAAGCCTTGCATACATTATGACCCTGATCACAGATCCCTGGTTTTATGCCGCAGCCGTTCCGGCAGTTTTGGCGTTTGGCATATCGAAAGGTGGTTTTGGCGGCGGGCTCGGCACGCTCGCCGTGCCGCTGATGGCGCTGGTCATCTCGCCGGTACAGGCGGCCGGAATCTTGCTGCCGATTCTGTGCCTGATGGACCTTCTCAGCCTGTGGGCCTATCGTGGCAAGTGGATTTGGGTAGAGGTGAGAATCCTGGTGCCCGCATCGCTCATCGGCATTCTCGCTGGTACGCTGCTGTTTGATTATATGAGCAGTGCGATGATTCGCCTGATGATCGGTGTCGTCGCGCTTACTTTTACGTTGCACTACTGGATAAGCAAGAACCGTAATTATGGCGAGGCGCTGCCGAACTACCCGCGCTCGGTCGGTATCCCGGCGGGCGCCGTGGCAGGTTTGACCAGTTTTGTGGCGCATTCCGGCGGACCGCCACTCAGCATGTACCTCTTGCGCCGGCCTATGGATCGAACCGATTTTGTCGCTACGTCGGTGCTGTTTTTTGCAGTCGTCAACTACACTAAACTGATTCCCTACGCCTGGCTTGGCCAGTTGGACAGTACGAATCTTGCGACGTCAGTGATTCTCGCGCCACTTGCACCGCTCGGCATCATGATTGGCGTGTACCTGCACAAGCGAGTTTCGGATCGCTTCTTTTTTGCCTTCGTCTATTTATTGCTGGCCGCGGTTGGCGTGAAGCTAATCTGGGACGGCCTGGTGAACCTCTGATTCCGCAATGTCAAGGACATAGGCATAGCGCGCATTGTCCGGCTCCAGCTTCACTGCGATTTTCAACTCCTCAAGCGCCGCGGCAAGATCACCGTCGCGCACCATCAGTAGCCCCAGTGAGTGGTGCAGCGCCGCGTTGTCAGGCACCAGCGCAATACCCTGCTGCAAAATCTGTCGGCCCCGAACATCGTCGCCGTTTCTGCGCAAGGCGTCCGCGAAATTGACGCGCGCTCGCACAGACTGAGGCTCCCGCCGCAAGGCGTCTTCGTAGTGCGCAAAACCTGCCGGAAAATTACCGGACGCGATCTCAAGGTCACCCAGGCTGACGTGCGATTCAGGCAAATTCAGCATTCTCGTTTGCGCGGCACGATACTCCCTGACGGCTTTGTCGAAATCCGCCCTCCTGTTGTCGGGCAGAGCATCGCGCATATCGGCGTAGGTCACCGCGGCTTCCAGGCGGACAGCACGGATGTCATCCGCTAGTAGCTCCGTGCCGTTCTGCAACCTGAAATCTGCAGGTGCGGAGCGGTGCAGGCGTAGCGCAGCAATTCGCACCAGGGGATCCGGGTCGGTTAAACCTGCGCGCAGCGCGCCCACCTCTGCTTCGGCGATTGGCGGTGCCAGCAATCCAAGGGCGGTCGCGCGTGCAATACCGGGCGTCGACGAATCCGCCAACGCGCCCAGGAGCAGCGCATTGCCGTGACCCGCCCGACCCGCACTCAGTGCCGTCCCATACTCCGGACGCGTCGTCTTGCCATGCAATGCTTCGAGTTCACCGGTAGCCCATTCAGCCGACCTGTCGTCATGGCAGGCGTTGCAGGTATTCGGGACACCCACCGCAACACTGAGGTCCGGCCGTGGTATTCGAAAGCTGTGGTCGCGCCGCTCATCAACCACCATGTAAGTTCTCTGTGGCATATGGCAATCGACGCAACCCGCGGTATTCGGTGGGTGTCCTGTATGCGGCTCTGCTGCAAACCTGGACGGCAGGTGACACTGGCTGCAGACATCATTGGGGTCAGGGCCGGTGACAAGTTCCAGCGAATGCGGATTGTGGCAGTTGCTGCAGGTAACGCCCGCCCGGTACATGCGGCTTTGCAGAAACGAGCCGTATACGTAGACCTCGTCTTCGTTCTGGCCATCTGCGAAATACAGGCCCTGGTCGAGCAGAGCCGGCATATGGGTATCCGTTAGCGGGTGCCCGTATTGATATTCTTCCACCAGCACGCCACGCCGGGAGTGGCAGCGCCCGCAGGACTCAGGCTGCTGCGAGATACGCATTGCCGGTTCGCTGCGATCCGCTATGCCGGTAGCCGGGTTCATTGTCCACACTGCGCGACCCTGATCGTCCAGGCTGACGGCCAGGCCGTAACGACTGTTCTTAAAGCTACCCTTGTGCGCCTCGGCGACGTGCACGGACGCCGGCCCGTGGCAGGCTTCACAGCCAACAGATACTTCCGAATAACGAGTGTCAAAACTGTCGCTGGCGGCATCGTAACCCATAGTCAGGTTGGTCGAATGACACTCGGCGCACATGTAGTTCCAGTTCTGTTGCCGACCGGTCCAGTGCAATTCATCACCGGGTTCAATGTACTCATTGGTGTACAGGTGAAACCAGCGCTGCCCGCCATCCTCTTCACTGCGCGTATCCCAGGCAAATGGTAATGCTTGCAGGCGTCCGCCTGGAAACGCCACGAGGTACTGCTGCAGCGGGTCGACACCGAACACCCAGTCGATCGTGTAGTTTTGCAGCTCGCCTTTGGCGTCCGGAGTTCGCACGACGTACTTGCCATTATCGGTCGTAAATCGGCTTACTTCACCGAAATAATCGAAATCAACACCGGAGAAATCGCCAAGCACGGTCGAGTCGCTCGCGTGTTGCATGGCAAGTTCATGATCAGAACCCAGCCAGTCGGAATACTGCGACTGATGACAGGTTTCGCAAGATGCGCTGCCAACAAACTCCGCGGCCGCCGGTGCATGAGATACAACCGGCTGCTTGTCGCCGCTCTTGGTACAGGCCACGCTGTTAAGCGCCACCAGAGCGAACAGAAATTGTCGCAACAGCGCGCCGAGCTGGCGCGTTGTTGTCATATTATTCGGCGATGACGTTTTCTGCCTGCGGGCCTTTTTGCCCCTCGGTCACTTCCATCGTGACTTTCTGGCCTTCCTTAAGCGTCTTGAATCCTTCCATCGCGATCGCGCTGTGGTGCACAAAAACATCCTTGCCACCTTCGCGCTCGATGAAACCGAACCCCTTATCATCGTTGAACCACTTGACGGTTCCCGAAACTCTCTGATCTGACATAGCTACCTCAACGCAAAACGTCCCCACACGTGGCTACCTGAATGCGGCGCCATTCACATCGTAACCGCAAATTCGATACACGGCCAACTGGCAGGCAGGGGCCGAGAAGCCTGGCGCCGCTTTCCGCGGAGCTGCACGCAGTCCCGGCCCAGGTTTGTGACCGAGTTGCGGCCTACCAGTGCCAGCGTGCGCTCGAATTCACTCTGCAATATCGTCAATGCCTGTTCCACGCCTGCCTGGCCGCCGGCTGCAAGCCCATACAGGTACGCGCGGCGCACACTGCAAGCGTTTGCTCCCGCCGCCAGCACCCGAAGGTCAGCTATGTTGTGGCAGTTCGAAATATGCACGGTGCGACCCTGACACGGAACGAATTCGCATCGGCAGCTGTTAGACTGCACGGCACAAATAGCATTGATTGCTTTGTTCATGATTGATACCAGCTCCGTCATCCAGCCGTCTTCGACCCTGCCGACCCCGCACGACAAAAAAGTCGCCACCTGGCTGCTGGTTTGCTGCGGCCTGGTATTTGCGATGATTGTACTGGGCGGCGTAACCCGGCTCACGGGCTCCGGATTGTCCATCGTGGACTGGCGGCCTGTAACCGGCGTGCTGCCGCCTCTGAGTGATGATAAATGGCAGGCCGAGTTTGCCAAGTACCAGCAATCTCCCCAGTACATCGAAGTCAACGCGCATATGGATGTGCATCAGTTCAAGGAGATTTACTGGCTCGAGTACCTGCACCGCTTACTAGGACGCCTGATCGGTGTCGTGTTCCTGGTGCCGTTCATGGTTTTCGCCATGCGCGGCTATATCCGGAAGAAGGAATGGCCAAAGTACCTGGCCATGTTTGTACTCGGCGGATTACAGGGTTTGCTGGGCTGGTACATGGTGAAAAGCGGGCTCGTCGATCGCCCCGAAGTCAGCCAGTACCGCCTGACCGCGCATCTCGTTGCGGCGCTCCTGATCTACGTATTCATGCTCTGGGTAGCCTTGTCGATACTGCGGCCTCGTACCACCAACACGCGCAACGCGGGATTCCGCAAAGCGGTGGCGCTGACAACGCTGATCGCCACCACAATCGTGTCCGGCGGATTTGTAGCAGGCCTGAAGGCGGGCAGGATTTTCAACTCCTTCCCGATGATGGGGGAATACTGGATGCCGCCCGGCGTCATGGCGCTGATGCCACCCTGGAGTAATTTTTTCGACAACCCGATACTAGTGCAGTTCAACCATCGCGTACTGGCCGGCACAACACTTGTCGCCGTCGTGGCTTTCTGGATTTGGTGTTTGCGCTCTGCACGTCCGATTGGAGATCGGCTCGCCGTGCATCTATTGCTTGGTGCCGCGCTGCTGCAGGTTACGCTTGGCATATCAACATTGCTTTTGCATGTACCGGTAGCACTGGCCGCGATTCACCAGGCAGTTGCGGTATTGCTTCTCACGGCCGCAATAAACCTGGTGCATGGTTTGCGCGATGCGCCAGCGGCAAGCCCCTAGCCCGGGTTAGTGCGCGGCACCGATCGACATCACGATATGCCACAGGAAGCGAATCATTTCCTGCAGAGCTTCTTCGGAAATCCGTTCGTCGTCACTGTGTGCCCCAAACCGGCTGTTGATTTCTTCGAGCGTTCGTGAAGGTCCAATGCCATAAGCCTGGGTACCCTTGGCACGCAGTTGCGCCATGTCCGTTGCACCTGTAGCCATGATCGGCAATGTGGTCGAGTCGGGGTACAGCTCCGATGCCACAGCCTCTATCACCTGGAACATTTCATTGTCGATCTTCGACGGCACAGCCGCTGGACGGTAGATGGCCTCGGGTTCGATCCTGATCGCCGGATTGTCAATGATCTTCGCGAGCTCCGCGTAAAACGCATCGACATCCTCGCCTGGCAAGATGCGGATATCCAGCACTGCGCTTGCTTGCGAGGGAATCACATTCTTGCGAAACCCGGCCTCTATAATGGTTGGTACTACGGATGTCCTGATGCTCGAATAATGCAGCGGATCGTTGTCCCGGAACCACGCATCGATCGCGCCCTGTTCCTCGAGGTTTTCAATATTCGCGTAACGAAACGCCGTGGCACCGGTCTCCAGCGTTGCCATACGCTCGAAATACGCCCTCGTTGTACTGTTCAGCTTTATCGGCGTCTGCCAGTTGCCGGCTTTCGCTACCGCTTCTGCAATCATCGTGACAGCGTTATCTCGACGCGGCCTCGAACCATGCCCGGCTGTGCCACTTGCGACCAGCGTTGCGCGCCGCGGCATCTTCTCAGTCGTTTGCACGCCCACAATATGAACGTGTCCATCCACTTCCTGGTTGCCTCCGCCTTCCGCAATCGCATACTCCGCGGCAATCTGGTCCCAGTGTTTCTCAACCATGAAATTGATGCCGACCTCGGGAGTGCCTTCTTCACCCGACTCCGCGAGCAAGATAATGTCGCGGTCCATCTCGACACCGAGGCGCTTCAGCATCAACATCACCACGAGGCCCGCGGTCAGGTTGTCTTTATCGTCCAGCGTGCCGCGACCCCAGATGTAGCCGTCTTTGCGAACACCGCTAAAAGGTGGTTCCGACCAATTGTCTGCCTGTACACCGACGACGTCTGTGTGACCCATGATCAGTATCGGACGTTTCTTGCCATTGCCTTTGTAACGTGCAACGAGATTGGCTCGCTCCGGATCGAGCGCATAGAGGGTCGCGTCGATACCTTCAGTGGCAAGAACAGACTCCACATATTTTGCAACTTTCGTTTCGTTGCCGGGCGGGTTCGACGAATCGATGCGCACCATATCGATCAGGTACCCAATCGACTCTTCGCCGAGTTCGTCCCAGTCAATCAGGTAGTCGCCCCTGCCCCATGCGAAGACCGGCAACAGCAGCAAAATGCCGGCTACACCTATGCCCATATTGCTGCGACACAGGGATGTTTCGTTCATCGTAGTTTGCACTGGTGCCTACTCCTCAAAAATGCATCGCCCGTACGAGCAACCTCACCCGATCAGCGTACCGGGACTTCGGTCAGCCAGCCGTGTGTATCGGGCGCTTCCCCGTACTGGATCGTTTGCAGCGCACGCCGCAGCTTCTCGACGTTCGGACCACCCGAGCCATCCCGTACGGGAATTTCGCTGCCCTTGTAAACCAGGGTGCCAACGGGGGTCAGGCACGCGGCTGTTCCTGATAGTGCGGCTTCGTGAGTTTTGACCCATTCAAGCAACTCGGTAACCGTAAAGTCGCGCTCATTGATCCTGTACCCGAGGCCCCTGGCCAGCGTCAGAATGGAAGCCCGCGTCATGCCGTGCAGGAATGAGGTGTTCAAGGGCTTGGTTATGATCTCGCTGTCGCTGATCAACAGGAAGTTCGCCGCCCCGGTTTCCTGTACGTCACCACCCGGACAGAACAGGACCTGGTCAACGCCGAACCTGGCCTTGGCCTCCAGGGTGGGTCCAAGGGCTCCCGCGTAGTTGCCGCCGGTCTTGGTACTGCCGAGTTGTTCCGTGGATCGCGAGCGCTGGTCTTCAACCAGCAACTTCAACGGGCGCGCGCCACCGGCAAAGTAATCCCCGACGGGCGAAGCGAGCACATAGAGCAAAGCTTCAGTGGATGGCGATGCCGCCGCCCCGATATTCGGCAGCGTACCGATCAAGGTTGGACGAAGGTACAGCGAACTGGGCGGTGCGGGAATATCCCCGTTGTGTCGCGCCACCAGGTCCAGCACCATCTGCGCCAGCGAGTCGGCGTCCGGCACCGGCAAATGCAACGACGTTGCACTTTTCTGCATCCTCGCTATATGGTCTCGAAGGCGAAATACGTATGCCTTGCCATCTGCCCAGCGATAGGCTTTGAAGCCTTCGAAGCAGGTACTTGCATAGTGAAATACGTGTGCTCCCGGATGCAGACACAGCGGTTCGAGAGCGCGAACCTCCGCAGGCAGCCATTTCTTGCCATCAAACCGGGCGGTAGCGAAATTATCGCAAAATTCTGTACCAAACTGAGCCATGTGTTGCCGAACCGTGTGTAGTTTTAATCAGGGCAGACACTGTGCCATCAAATGTCGCTGCTTGGCTAGCAGCATTCATTATCGGGGAAGCACCTGCGGCTCGGGGTCGGATCAGAAAGTCGGCGGCGTACAGGCTGAGATCAACTCACAAGGCACATTGCCGGGATTGTGAAAGCTGTGTGGCTGGCTACTTTTGAAGTAATACGCGTCGCCTTCACCCAGTACGCTCGTCTGGTCACCTACCGTAATTTTCAGCCGACCACTGAGTATCAGGCCGCATTCCTCACCCTGGTGTGTAATCGCGTGGCGCCCGGTACCGGCCCCCGGCTGGTAGCATTCCCTGAGTAGCTGTATCGAATGATCCTTGAGGTTGGCCCCCACCTGTCGAAACGACACGCCACCGTCTGCAATTTCAGTCAGTTCGTCCGCGCGGAAGAAAAACCGCTCCGCCTGTTCGGTGTCGCCCGAGAAAAATGCACTGAGGCTGACAGGGATCCCGTCCAGCACCTTTTTCAGCATGCTTACCGTCGGATTCAGCTTGCCCGCCTCGATTTGCGAAATACTGGCATTGGCGACACCCGTCAACCGCCCAAGCTGTCGCTGCGACAAACCGCGCCGGGTACGGAGCTCGCGGAGACGCCCGCCGATGTCCTGATTCATGATTCACCTCCACAAGTGTTTACTTTACTGAACATTTTGACTGATCCGGCAATAAAAATCAAAGACTTATAAATCAACACCTAAAGGATTGTTTAACATCCCTGCTCGGACGTAAACTTCAGCCTGTACCACAAAGGACATCCACAATATTAAAAGGACACCCACCGAACGATTCGCCTTATCCGCCAGCAATCGCTAACTGAAGACCCACTAACAGGACTGCGGGACAGCCACCGCAGCCAGGCAGGCTTACGGGCCCGCCCGATCAACCGGAGATCAACCATGAGCGCTGCTCAGAATCAATTTGATGCCCACTGGATGCCATTCACCGCGAATCGCGATTTCAAAAAAAAGCCGCGCGTGATTGAGAGTGCGAGTGGCCACCATTACACGACCGATGACGGCCGCCAGTTGTACGATTTTTTCTCAGGCCTCTGGACCAGCGGCGCTGGCCATTGCCACCCGAAGATCGTGGAGGCCGTGCAAAAGCAGGTCGCCAAACTGGACTACGCGATTACTTTCCAGGTTGGCAACAGTCAATCGGCAGAACTGGCCCGGCGTGTCGTCGACCTCGCACCGAGCGGTTTTACGCAATGTTTTTTCACCAATTCCGGTTCGGAATCAGTCGATTCAGCGCTCAAGATTGCGCTCGGCTACCACCGCGCGCGAGGTGAAGGACATCGAACCCGCTTCATCGGCCGCGAGCGCGGCTATCATGGTGTCAATTTCGGTGGCATGTCGGTCGGTGGAATGGTGCCAAACCGCAAGGTGTTCAGCGCCAACCTGATGCCAGGTGTCGATCACATGCGCGCCACCATGGACCTTACACACACTGCATTCAGCCGTGGCCAACCTGAGTGGGGTGCGCACCTCGCCGAAGACCTGGAGCGTCTCTGTGCCTTGCACGACGGTAGCAATATTGCAGCCGTCATTGTCGAACCGGTTGCTGGGTCAGCCGGTATTCTGCCGCCACCTGTTGGTTATCTCGAACGCTTGCGCGAAATTTGCGACAAGCACGGCATTCTGCTGATCTTTGACGAAGTCATCACCGCATTCGGCCGGCTGGGCAAATCCTTTGCCGCGGAATACTTCAATGTGAAACCGGACATCATCACCACGGCAAAAGGGCTAACCAACGGCGTCATCCCTATGGGCGCGGTACTGGTTACGGAGCGGATTTACGACGCATTCATGCAAGGTCCGGACAATATGATCGAATTGTTCCACGGCTACACCTATTCCGGGCACCCGGTTGCGGCCGCCGCGGGTATCGCGAGCATGGACGTTTACGAGCAGGAAGGTATCTTCGAGCAAGCCAGCGAGCTTAGTGGCCCGTTTGCCGATCTGTTGCACTCGTTCGACGATCATCCACTCGTCAAGGACGTCCGCAATTGCGGTCTGATGGGCGCGATCGACCTCGAATCAAGAGACGGCGCACCAGGTGCGCGTGGCACGGAAATGCACAAGCGCTGCTTCTGGGAAGCGGATCTGATGATTCGCACAGGCGCGGACACGATCGCATTTTCGCCGTTCCTCAATTCAAATCTGAAGGACTGGGAACAGTCTTTTGACAAGATCCGTCACCTGATCGATACGATCGAATAAGCATCCTATAAAATACCGGAGTCAAGATGAACGCTATTCCCGCCGAAAAACTCAATGCAAGTAACACGCTTGGCCACTTTATTGCTGGTGACGATGTCGCTGACAGCAATCGCTCGATGCCGGTCAGCAATCCGGCAACTGGCAAAGTCGTTCGCCATGTTGCGATGGCTTCGAAAGACACCGTTCTAAGTGCAATTGCCGCCGCCGAAGCGGCGTTTCTTCCCTGGCGCAACACGCCGCCCGCGAAGCGCGCACAGGTCATGTTCCGCTACAAGCAATTGCTCGAGGAACATGCCGACGAAATCGTTGCGCTCCTGAGCGAAGAACACGGCAAGGTGCTCGATGATGCAATGGGCGAATTTACCCGGGGCGTCGAGGTCGTGGAGTATGCCTGCGGTATTCCGGAATTATTGAAAGGCGAATTCTCGAAAAATGCCGGCCCGAGAATCGACAGCTGGTCTGAGCTACAGCCACTCGGTGTCGTCGCGGGTATTACGCCGTTCAATTTTCCAGCGATGGTGCCGATGTGGATGTTCCCGATGGCTATAGCCTGTGGCAACACGTTCATCCTGAAACCCTCTGAGAAAGACCCGAGCGCCCCATTGATGCTTGCGCGCCTCCTTAGCGAAGCCGGGTTGCCCGACGGCGTATTCAATGTCGTGAACGGTGACAAGGAAGCGGTCGATACGCTGCTCGAGGACCAGCGTGTTCAAGCGGTAAGCTTTGTCGGGTCTACCGCGATCGCGGAGTATATCTATGCAACGGGCACCAGGAATGGCAAGCGCGTCCAGGCACTTGGTGGTGCAAAGAATCATGCGATCGTCATGCCTGACGCAGACATGGACAATACGGTAAATGCCCTCATCGGGGCCGCGTACGGTTCTTGCGGTGAACGCTGCATGGCGATCTCGGTTGCCGTCTGTGTCGGCGACGAAACAGCCGATACCATCGTCGGGAGACTAACTGCCAGCCTGGCCGACTTGCGTGTCGGCAGTGGCGACGACGTGAGTAACAATATGGGACCGCTCGTCACGCGTGAGCATCGCGACAAGGTGAAGGGTTACGTAGATCTTGGCGTAGAGGAAGGTGCGACACTGGTGGTCGATGGCCGCAACCTCGTTGTCGAAGGACATGAAAACGGCTTTTTCCTCGGCCCATGCCTGTTCGACCACGTCAACGAAAGTATGCGCATATACCAGGAAGAAATTTTCGGGCCTGTCCTGTGCATCGTGCGAGCAGAATCGCAGGAACAGGCGATGCGCCTGATCGACGAACACGAATACGGCAATGGCACCTGCATTTTCACCCGCGATGGCGAAGCCGCACGCTATTTTTCGGACAACATCAAGGTTGGCATGGTGGGTATTAACGTTCCGTTGCCGGTACCGGTTGCCTATCACAGCTTCGGCGGCTGGAAACGTTCCCTGTTCGGCGATTTGTATGCTTACGGGCCCGATAGCGTGCGCTTTTATACGCGCCGCAAGACCATCACCCAGCGCTGGCCGGCTGGCGGAGTTCGAGAGCAGGCACAATTCGCGTTTCCAAGTACATCCTGAACCAATCACGGGTGGCCAATGCCGCTCCAATCTGGGTAAGATTGCCGAATTCCGATTGGAGCGAAACAATGCTACGAATTATTCTCGCCTTGCTGCTGGCGGGTTGGGCAGCAGTTGCTGGCGCGCAGAATACCGCAACGTCGTTCAAGTCCACTGAAGTTTCGCCTGGCATTTACGTGCTGGCTGGGGCGGACGGGTTTGGCGGCGGCAACATGGCACTGGTGATCGGCAAGGATTTCGTCGCAATGATCGACGACGGTATTGAACCGTTAGCGCCGACGCTGCTTGCTAAAGTCAAACAGCTGGCAGGCAGGCCGGTCAATTTTATCATTAATACCCATCTGCACGGCGATCACGCGGGGGGCAACGCGCACTTTGCCGAAAATGCTGTGGTCATCTTCGGTCACGACAATATCCGCAGTCGCCTGGTACTGGACGCCACACCGGCCGGCGGCAGTTCCGGCCTGCCGGTGGTGACTTTCGCAGAGGGTATCAATTTTCACCTCGGCGGCATTGCAGCGGAGGTGCTGCACCTGCCGCGCGCTCATACGGATGGTGATGCCGCAATTTTTTTCCCTGAAGTAAATGTGCTCCATACCGGCGATATATTTTTCAATCAACTATTCCCGTTTATCGATCTCGACAACGGCGGCAGCGTGGACGGTTACATCGCTGCACAAAGAAAGTTGCTGGAAATGACGAATGACCAGACGAAAATCATCCCCGGCCACGGCGATATTGCAAGCAAAGCGGAGCTCGAAAGAGACCTGCAAATGCTGATTGACTGCAGGTCGCGCATTGCAGCTCTGTTCGACAGCGGCGAAAGTGAGGAAGAGATCGTCGCTGCCAATCCGCTGGCTGACTATCACGATGCCTATAATTGGGGATTCATTACAACCGAACTGATGACGCGCACCTTGTACCGTGCGCTGGCCCGTGGAAACTGACGCATGGATAATGAGAAGACCGCAAAATTTGTCAATGACGTCTGGGATTCATCAATTATTCCGAAGCTCTGCGACTACATCCGCATCCCTAACAAGTCACCACATTTTGACCCGGACTGGGCAGCACATGGCCATATGGAGCGAGCTGTCAGCCTGCTGGAAGGCTGGTGCAGGGAACAGCCCATAGCAGGCATGAGCGTCGAAGTCGTGCGTATCGAAGGACGCACGCCTGTATTGTTTATTGACGTACCTGGCGCTTCGGACGATGTCGTATTGCTGTACGGGCACTACGACAAGCAGCCGGAATTCAGTGGCTGGCACAGCGATCTTGACCCGTGGAAGCCGGTAATCAAGGACGGCAAACTTTACGGTCGCGGCGGCGCAGACGACGGCTACGCGACCTTCGGTTCGCTGACCGCGATTCGCGCTTTGCAGGAACAGGGGGTGCCGCACGCGCACTGTGTCGTCCTTATCGAAGGTTGCGAGGAATCGGGCAGCTTTGACCTGCCTTTTTATATCGACTTGTTGCAGGATCGCATTGGCGCGCCCAGCCTGGTCGTATGCCTGGATGCCGAGTGCGGCAACTACGATCAACTTTGGTGCACGACGTCGCTGCGTGGCAATCTGACCGGCGAACTCAACGTCGAAGTATTGACCGAGGGCGTACACTCGGGCGCAGCTGGCGGTATCGTCCCATCGAGCTTTCGTATTGCGCGCCAGCTCCTGAGCCAGGTTGAAGACGAGGCGACCGGCAGGATATTGCTGGATGCATTGCACGTGGACATTCCGCCACAACGCATCGCTCAGGCCGAACTGGCTGCAGAAACGCTGGGCCGAAGTGTGTATACCAAGTATCCCTGGGCCGTGCACGACGCTGCACCGGTCGAATCGCCGCAAGAGCTGTTGTTGAACAACACCTGGCGACCGTCGCTCAGCGTTACCGGCGCGGAAGGACTGCCCGCTATCGTTAACGCCGGCAACGTTCAATTACCAAAGACCTGCCTCAAGTTATCGTTTCGCCTGCCGCCGACCTGCGACGCGGAGGCCGCGACAGGAGCTGTTGCAAAGGCGTTTGCAAACGATGTGGCGTCGCTCGCACGCGTTGAGTTTCATGCCGATTCCGCGGCTGCGGGTTGGAATGCACCGTCCGTCGCTGACTGGTTGCACGAGTCAATGCAAACTGCTTCCGGGCATTTTTTTGGCAAACCTTCAATGTACATGGGCACCGGCGGCACAATACCCTTCATGGGCCTGCTGGGCGAAAAGTTCCCCGACGCACAATTCCTGGTGACCGGTTTGCTTGGCCCCAAATCAAACGCACATGGACCGAACGAATTCCTGCACATTGAAACCGGCAAACGGCTGACCAGTTGCGTTGCACAGGTTCTTGAAGATCACTTTCGTCGCGCCCGTAAATCGGCAACTGAGAATGCCTGATCCGCGTGCGGCGAATCAGGGCGCGAATATTCTTCGATCAGGAACCCGCTCTGCGTTCGTTTCTTGACCGTATACATGAGGCGGTCGGCGATATCGAGCGCTTCATCGATGGGCGGAAACGGCGCATTGAGGACAATCGCACCGATACTGAATCCTATTGGCCATCGGTTTTCTGCCGCAAGGCCCCGCAACGCAGGGATAATCTCGGCAAGTAATGCCCTCGCGCCGTCGGTGCCTGTTTCCGGCAGCATCATTGCGAACTCGTCTCCGCCCATTCGCGCCACGAGATCCGAGTCCCGCAGACGCTTGGTCAATACAGCCGCTACTTTCTGCAGCACTTCGTCGCCGGCGCTATGACCGAGTTGGTCGTTAATTTGCTTGAAATTGTCAATATCAAGATACGCAATCGAAACCGAGTGCGACCGACGTTCTGAAAGCCGAAACACAAAATGACAACGGCGTTCAAACGCGCGGCGATTAATGATTCCAGTAAGGCTGTCGGTATCCGCAAGCATTACATGCATTCTCAATAAACTCCGCAATTTGATCAACAGTGCGGCGGTGACCGTAAAAAACCCGAGTCGCACCCCGGCGTTCCAGACGGGAATAAGCAAGTTGTCGTAGTGAATGCTGGCAAGGTCAACCGCAAACCAGGTTGCCGCTGAACCAATGCAGGTAACGATTGCGAGCGGGCGAGCCCCATACCAGGACGCCACCGCGACCGGTATCAGGTAAAAAATCGCGAATGATATCTTTGGTCCTGTCAGGTAGTCGGCGGATGCGACACAGAACAACGTTGTGGCCACCGCTACCAGCAATCCGCAGGGCGACAGTCGCGACATGAGCGCATGCAATGTAGCAATCATCACTCTTCGGGAACGCACCTGAGGGCTTCGACGGCAGGCCGGATGCGCAAGATTTTACGCGTAATTTCCAGACAATGCCTATATAGTGGCGCCTCAAGCGGATTATGCCACCCGCCACGGCTCGCAAGTATGACATATGACGGATTGATACCGTTGTGGCACGCGAATCACGCCATGTAAGGCCGGAAACCGTTTAAACTGAATCCGTTCGCCGGGCAAGCGTGACTCCAAACTATTGCATAAGCATTCTCAAATCGCATTTCAAAACTCGCAGGTAATCGGCCACCTGATCGCTACGATCGGGCTGGTGATTACCGCGGCAGGCGTACAGGCCGAGACGGCGGCAAACCTCGAATCCAGCAAGGAAATTCCGACCGACGCCAGAATTAGCTCGGTCACAATCGTTCGCGACAATATCTTCAACCTGGCGAACAGCAAAGAAGACAACGCCTTGTACAGGCTTATCAATCGCCTGCACATCGTCACGCGCCAGGATACGATCGAGAAACAGCTGCTGTTCGCACAAGGCGACCAGTACACGCAACGCTTGATCGATGAATCGGAACGGATCCTGCGTGGCAACAAGTACCTGTACGATGCCTCGATAACGCCGACGGTGAACAAGGCAGGCAACGTCGATGTAAGAGTCTGGAGTCGGGACATCTGGACCTTGACCCCGGAAATAACGCTCTCGCGCAGCGGCGGCGAAAACAAGACCGCGTTTGGTATTGAGGAATCGAACCTGCTCGGCCGCGGGCAACGGCTTGAGGCAACCTGGGCCAAGGACGTTGAGCGGTCATCTGTCACGTTCGAATTTTCCGATCGCCAGTTCATGAATAGCTGGGTCGCGCTGGATTTACTGATTGCGGACAACTCGGACGGACATTCGCGCCGACTATCGGTCGTCAAACCTTTCCATGCACTCGACGCCCGGCATGCTGGTGGCTTGACCGCCTACGACGACGATCGACGCAGCACCTTCTATGATCTTGGCGACGAAGCCGCCGAGTATCGCCACCAACGCAAGTCCCTGGTTGCATTCGGAGGCTTTTCCCACGGCCTGAAGAACGGCTGGGTGCGTCGCTGGACGTACGGCGCGGTATACGACGACAACCATTTCCTGCCTGTGCAGGAGCCGACGCTGCCGCAGGTCATTCCGCCTGATCGCAAACTCGTCTACCCGTTTGCTGGTTTCGAAATTCTCGAAGACCGTTTTGAGAAATCTGCCAACAGCAATCAGATTGATCGCGTCGAGGATTTTTTCCTCGGCACACGCCTGGCCCTTACTCTTGGCTGGTCGGATACGGGTTTTGGCGCAGACCGGGACGCGCTCATTTACACATTGACGGCAAATCACAGCTACGGGTCGATGAAACGCTCGGCGCTGTTGCTCTCCGGCGGCCTGCGTGGCCGCGACGAAGGCGGCACACTCGCAAACGCAACCGCGGATATGTCAGCCAGGCTCTATTTACGTCAATCCGAAAGGCTGCTGTTCTTTACCCAGGTGACCGGCGTGCTTGGCCATAACCTGGATGAAGACCAACCGGTGGAAATTGGTGGTGACACCGGGCTGCGTGGCTACCCACTTCGTTACCAGGCCGGTGAAAGCAGCCTCATCGTGAGCGTCGAGCAGCGCTATTTCACGAACTGGTATCCCTTTCGGCTGGTACGCGTCGGCGCCGCCGTGTTTGCGGATGCCGGACGTGTATGGGGTCCCAACGAACTCAACTCGCCTAACCTGGGCTGGCTCAGCGATATCGGCTTCGGCCTTCGTTTTGCGCCCACCCGGCTTGGGACAACGAAGGTCTTTCACCTGGACATCGCGTTTCCGCTCGGTGGCGCTGAAGACATCGATAGCGTACAGGTACTGTTCTCTGCCAAACGTAGCTTCTGACAGCTCGCGAGGGCCAACAGCGGCTTCTTCCTGGCGTCTCCAAGACCTCGCGCCTTCCAGCCTACTGGCTCTGAACAAGCCTCGCTTCCAATGCGGCAATCCTTAGCTGCTGGTCCTGTACTACTTTGGTTAACACGGCGACAATATCCATCGGACTCAGGCTTTGCCGATCCTTCATCGCCACCAGTTCTGGCACATCTTCAGCAATGAACCCGAGATAGGTCTCATCGAGTTCGTCACGATAATGAAATTGCACGGCTTTGAGTTCCGTCAGTGCCTCCAGCGCGTCGCTACTGCCGAGCTCGGAAATGTCCTGCTTTTTCGCGCGCGACGAAGCGTTGGTCCAGACACCGCCCGCGCTGACATATGCGCCGCTCGCCATTTGCAAGGGTTGGCTCGGATTTGATTCACCGATACCGACATTGCCGTCGCGATCGACGGTGATTCGGTCGATCGAGCCGGCGCCGATCGTCAAGGTATTGGCACGATTATGCAGAATGTATCCAGTATCGCCGCCGGACTGGGTAATCATCAGTCCTGCAACATTGCTGTTCTGCTCATGCACCTGGATGCTGCCATTGACTTCGAGTCGCTGCTTCGGCGTCGTCGTGCCGATACCAACGAAATTCCCATCGTCAAAAATCTGCGAATTGCGACCTTCAAACCCGTTCTTGAAACGCACCAGGAAATTCTCGGTACCCTTGAGCGGCGAATCACCCGCATCCGGTGCCTGGGCAGTCGGCACGCTTACCGGCAATTCGGCCGGTGGCGGCACGGCGCTTGTACCCGCCGCCAGTGGCGCTGCA
>DDIS01000190.1:0-478 GCA_002338615.1 Proteobacteria bacterium UBA1844
GGATCTACATTGGTAGCCAGGGCATCGTGCAGGGCACCTACGAAACCTTCGTGGAAATGGGGCGACAACATTATGACGGCGACCTTCGGGGCCGCTGGATCGTAACCGCGGGCCTCGGCGGCATGGGCGGAGCGCAACCGCTGGCCGCAACCATGGCGGGCGCGTCAATGCTCGCAATCGAATGCCAGGGCGACCGGATCGACAAGCGCCTCGCGACAGGCTATCTCGACAAGCGCGCGGACAGCTTTGACGACGCGATGGCGATTATCAGGCAATCCGTCGACGACAAGAAGCCCGTATCGGTTGGACTACTGGGCAATGTTGCTGAGATCCTGCCTGAGATGGTAAGGAAGGGCATCTTCCCCGATGCCCTTACCGATCAGACCTCGGCTCATGACCCCGCCAATGGTTACCTGCCGGCCGGCTGGAGCGTCGAACGCTGGCAGGAAGAACGCGCCACCAATCCCGATGCGGTTGC
>DDIS01000190.1:601-6057 GCA_002338615.1 Proteobacteria bacterium UBA1844
CCGCCGCAGCATCCATGGCCACTCATGTGCAGGCGATGCTCGACATGCAAGAGGCTGGTGTCCCCACCTTCGACTATGGCAACAATATCCGGCAAGTCGCATTCGATCATGGCATACGCAATGCATTTGACTTCCCGGGCTTCGTGCCGGCCTATGTACGCCCGCTATTTTGTCGCGGCATCGGACCATTTCGCTGGGTGGCACTGTCGGGCGACCCCGAAGACATCTACAAAACCGATGCGAAAGTGAAGGAATTGATCCCGGACGACGCACACCTGCACAACTGGCTGGACAAAGCACGTGAGCGCATTCAGTTTCAGGGTTTGCCTGCGAGAATCTGCTGGGTTGGCCTGGGGCAGCGCGACCGGCTCGGTCTCGCATTTAATGAAATGGTACGCAAAGGAGAGTTGCGAGCGCCGGTCGTGATCGGCCGGGATCATCTCGACAGCGGCTCGGTGGCGAGCCCGAATCGCGAGACCGAGGCGATGCGCGACGGGTCCGATACGGTATCCGACTGGCCTTTGCTGAACGCATTGCTCAACACGGCGAGCGGCGCGACGTGGGTCTCCATCCATCATGGCGGTGGCGTGGGTATGGGCTATGCTCAGCATGCCGGCGTGGTCATCGTATGTGATGGAACCGAGGCGGCAGATCGTCGCATTGCGCGGGTACTATGGAACGACCCCGGCACCGGTGTGATGCGCCACGCGGACGCAGGCTATGACGATGCGATCGCATGCGCGCGTGAGAACGGGCTCAATCTGCCGATGATCGACGGGAGCGACGCGGAATGAAACTGGTCATTGAAAATCAGCTCGTCACGCTCAAGGTCCTGCGCCAGGCATGGCTGGAACCGGTAGAGGTCGAGATCAGTGCCGACGCGAGGCGCCGCATTGCCGAAGCCAATGAACTCGTAAACGAAGTCGTGGCCGGCGGCAAACAAGTCTACGGCGTCAATACAGGTTTTGGCCAGCTTGCATCGGTTCGTATCAATAACCATGAGCTCGCGCACCTGCAGGAAAACCTGGTGCGCTCGCACTCGGTTGGCGTCGGCAGGGACCTCGGCGATGAAATTGTTCGCCTTGTCATGCTGATGAAAGTAATCGCATTGGCTGAAGGCTTTTCCGGCGTGCGTCCAGAACTCGTCGAAGCACTGTGCGCGCTGATCAACCATGAAATCTATCCACGTATTCCGTCACAGGGTTCCGTCGGTGCATCGGGCGATCTCGCACCGCTGGCACATATGTCGGGCGTCTTGCTCGGCCTCGGCGAGGCGAAAGTGAAGGGGCAGATCCTGCCCGCATCAGAGGCACTGGCCGGTGCCGGGCTTGTGCCGCTCAAACTGGCGCCAAAGGAAGGACTGGCGCTTCTGAACGGCACGCAGGTATCAACCGCACTCGCGTTGGCGGCTGTATTCCGCTGCGAAAACAGCCTTTCGGCAGCACTCGTGGCCGGTGCGATGTCGTCCGATGCAATCAAGGGCAGCGACACGCCGTTTGATCGCAGGATCCAGAACGTGCGCGGTCATGGCGGTCAGATCGCGGTGGCATCGGTGCTGCGTGAGCTCATGCGCGGCAGCGAAATTCGAGCCTCGCACGAACATTGCGAGCGCGTGCAGGACCCGTATTCCATTCGCTGCCAACCGCAGGTAATGGGCGCCTGCCTCGATGTGCTCCGCCATGTTTGCAAAGTGCTGCAGACCGAAGCAAATGCGGTCACCGACAATCCGCTCGTGTTCACTGATACGCAGGCTGTACTCTCGGGCGGTAATTTTCACGCCGAGCCCGTTGCACTCGCGGCAGACTACCTGGCACTTGCGATTGCCGAAATCGGTGCCCTGTCGGAGCGACGCATCGCGTTGCTGATTGATTCGCATCTAAGCGGCTTACCCGCATTTCTCGTCAAGGACGGTGGTTTGAACAGCGGCTTTATGATGGCACAGGTGACCGCTGTCGCGCTGGCCTCGGAAAACAAGTCGCTTGCACACCCGGCAAGTGTCGATAGCCTGCCAACGTCGGCAAACCAGGAGGATCATGTCAGCATGTCGACATTCGCTGCGCGGCGGCTGCATGACATGCTCGACAACATCGTGAATATCGTTGCGATTGAGCTGCTTGCTGCTGCGCAGGGTATTGGTTTTCATCACCCGCAGCAGCCCTCCGCGCTGCTGGCCGGCGTTATTGACGCTATACGTGGGTTGTCACCGCCGTATGACACGGACCGGTCCCTGTCGAGTGATATCGCGCTGGTGGCACAGCTCATCGATGGTGGATATTTCTGCCAGTACGCAGCATCCGTATTGCCGGCGCATAACGGCTAGCCGGACGACGTGCACGAAACATACACATTTCTGGAAGGCAGTACGCCGCTTGTCATCAGCGTGCCACATGACGGACGAGATATTCCGGCGAAAATACGCGAACGCATGACGCCTGCCGGCCTGGATATGCCCGACACCGACTGGCATGTGGCCAGGCTCTATGACTTTGCCGGGGGCCTCGGCGCGTCGCTACTCATTGCGCGGAACTCACGCTATGTCGTGGACCTCAATCGTTCGTCGAGTGATGATGCCCTGTATCCGGGCCAGGCGGTAACCGGGCTCACGCCTGTAAAGACATTCGCCGGGGATGAGATCTACCTGGCCGGCGAAACAGTCAGTGATGACGAACGGCAGACCCGTGTCGAACGTTTCTGGCAGCCCTATCACCGCAAGCTGGAATTGACGCTACGCGATCTGCGCGCGAAATTTTCGTATGCGTTACTTTGGGATGCACATTCAATTGCCAGCGAGCTGCCGCTGTTGTTCGATGGTCAGTTACCGGTACTGAATCTTGGCAGCTACGATGAACGAAGTTGTGCGCCGCACATCAGCAATCCGGTATTCCGGCTCGCCGAATTCAGCAATTTCGACGCTGTTCTGAATGGCCGTTTCAAAGGCGGCTACATTACGCGTCACTATGGCGACCCGGAAAACAATGTGCACGCGTTGCAGCTTGAGATCGCGCAGCGAAGTTACATGGATGAAGCGAGCCGCGAATTTCAGGTGGCCAAAGCTGACAAACTGCGAGACCTGCTTGGCAAGATGTTACAGGCATTTCAGGAAGGTGCCGCCCGACATTACGAATGACCCGAAACATACTCAATTGACCTGGGACACGGGACACCAGCAAATGAAGCAAGAGCGTGGACTACATGAACTTTACGCCGAGGACCCTGAGCGGGCCGATAGTTTGCTGTGGGCGCGAGTTACGCCACTGTCGAGGCGGGGCTTTCTGCGTGGCGCCGGCCTTTCGGCGATGGCCGCCGCTGTGGGCGCGAGTATACCGTTTGCCGAATACATGCCTGTTGGCCTGATTCCAGCCGCGCTGGCGGACTCGGAGCAGCCATTTGCAATCCCGGGTAAAGACGGGCTCGTAATTCTCAACGACCGGCCGATCAATGCGGAAACGCCAGCGTACCTGCTCGACGACAAAGTCACGCCGGCGAGCCGTATGTTTGTGCGCAATAACGGTGTACCGCCTGTAACGACGAATATCGACCCCGCCGGGTGGGTGCTCAATATTGCGGGGGAGTCGTGCCGTAACCCGACGTCACTGACGCTCGCGGAACTCCAATCAGAATTCAAACAACATACGCTGCAATTGCAACTGGAATGTGGCGGCAACGGTCGTGCCGAGTTTTACCCGGCCGCCAGGGGCAACCAGTGGACGACGGGTGCGATTGCGTGCCCGGAATGGACCGGTGTCAGGCTGCGCGATGTGTTGCACAAGGCCGGTATCGCCGACAATGCCGTGTATGTGGGGTACGAGGGTGCGGACACACATGTGTCCGGCGACCCGGGTAAATTGCCGATCTCGCGCGGCGTGCCCATGGCGAAAGCGCTGCAGGATGAAACTTTGCTGGCGTTCGCAATGAACGGCGAGCCTGTCCCGGCCCTGCATGGCTATCCGCTCAGGCTGGTTGCCGCGGGCTGGCCGGCGTCGGTCAGTGGCAAGTGGTTGAAAAAGATCCTGGTGCGCGATCGTGTGCACGATGGTGAGAAGATGCTGGGCCAGTCGTACCGGGTACCGTGTAAACCGGTCGCACCGGGTGCTTCGGTGCCGGATGAGGACATGTGTATCATCGAATCGATGCCTGTGAAATCACTCATTACCAGCCCAAGGTCCGGCATCGTGCACAAGTTTGGGCAATCACTGCCCGTTCGCGGCCACGCCTGGGCCGGCGAGCTCGCCGTGCAGCGCGTGTATACGTCGATCGACTTCGGCGCGACCTGGCAAAAAGCGAAGCTTGAGCGGCCCGTCAATCGGCTCGCATGGCAACATTTTTCGACGACGCTTTCGTTTCCGCTCACCGGCTACTACGAAATCTGGGCGCGGGCCGAAGACGAGCAGGGTCGTTCACAACCCATGGTCCTGCCGGGGTGGAATCCGCGTGGCTATTTGAACAACGCTTGCCATCGCATCGCAATACGCGTGGACGCGTGATGCGAATCTTGATTCTGCTACTGCTGACAGTGTTTGTATCAGCACACGCCGATATTGATGCTGCTACCGGGCTTACGAAAGCACCAGGCTGGGAGCAGGTGCGGATACACTGCGGTGGCTGTCATTCGCACGCGATGATTACGCAACAGCACGCGGATCGTGAAACCTGGCTTGGCATGATCCGCTGGATGCAGGCCACGCAAAACCTGTGGCAATTTACACCTGAGGTTGAAGCAGAGATACTCGATTATCTGAGCACAAATTATCCACCACGGCAGGAATTGCGGCGCGCGCCGCTGCCGGCTGCACTGATGCCGCCTGAGAATCTGGCGCAACAACAAAAACAGGAGATGAGCGAATGAAAACGAGAGTGACGCAGATTCTGGCGATTGTTATCACAACACTGTTCTCGATGACGGCCTATGCCGAGTCCGCTGCGGAAATCGACGTCGCCGTCAGCGATGCAGTCAAGGCTTTCCAGGAAGAAGTCAAAGGTGCCGACGCATTCCTGGCGCAGGCCAATGGCTACCTCGTATTTCCACGTGTCATAAAGGTGGGCATCGGAATCGGTGGGGAAACAGGCGAGGGTGCACTGCGGATCGGCGACAAGAATGTCGCCTACTATCGCACCAGTGCCGGCTCCATCGGCTTCCAGCTTGGCGCGCAGGCGAAGTCCATCGTCATCGTATTCATGACCAAGGAAGCACTTGATAAATTTCGTAATTCGAACGGCTGGAAGGTCGGTGTCGATGGGTCGGTGGCGTTGATCGATGCCGGTGCGGGAAAGTCGCTTGATACCTCGACCATCAAGGATCCCGTGGTCGGTTTTGTCTTCGGCGCGACGGGCCTGATGTACAATCTGACCCTTGAAGGATCGAAAATCACAAAACTCGACAAGAAATAAGCCCGGCTACGGCGCGCGGTTCGGCCAGCGTTTGCGCGAGGCGGGCGAATTCGGCCGCGGCGCAATCA
>DDIS01000204.1:0-1599 GCA_002338615.1 Proteobacteria bacterium UBA1844
CGCCCGTCCGGGCGGGGTGGGGTACACAATATCCGGGTCGGGCAGCCTGCGAGCGCTGCGGGTACTGCGAGCATGATTGCCGCGGAGGGCAGAGGCGCGGAACCGGCCGGTACGTACAGGCCGACCGCATCCAGCGGCTGTGCAATGCGTTCACAGAGCACGCCGGGCATGGTTTCGACCGAGGTGTCGGCGGGTAGCTGTGCTGCATGAAAGCGGCGTACGTTCGCGATCGAAAGATCAATGGCCGCGAGTGAATCGGCGTCGATTTTCTGGCCGGCCGCCCGCACCTCAGCCTCATCGACGACGAGCGAATCCAGTGCCACGTTGTCAAAGTGTCGAGTCAATGCCAACAGAGCCTGGTCGCCGCCTTGCCGTACCTGTGACACGATATCCGCAACGGTCGCTCGAATACTCTCGTCGGATTTGATGCTCGGTCGCGCGAGCAGTGCTCGTCGTTCAGCCGTAGCGACGTCGCTCCAGGTTACCAATGCAATTGTCATAGCTTTATGCTCATCGCATCAGGCCAGCATTTTTTCCACGGGCAGAACCAACAGCGAACTCGCGCCTGCCGCTTTCAGGTTTTCGAGCGTCTCCCAGAATACGGTTTCCCGGCATACCGCGTGCACCGCGACGCGATCATCGGTTCCCTCCAGCGGCAGCACCGTCGGTGCTTCTGCTCCGGGCAACAAGGCCTGAATTTCCAGCAGCGCGTGGCGCGGTGCATGCAGCATGATGTATTTGCTTTCCCGGACCTGCAGCACGCCGTCAAGTCGCTGTAACAGGCGGTCCACCAAACCCTGTTTCGCATCACCGAGCGGTGCCTGTGTCTGGATGATGATGGCTTCGCTTTCCAGTAATGTCGCTACTTCGACGAGTCCGTTTGCCGCGAGGGTGCTGCCAGTGGATACGAGGTCGCAAACGAAATCCGCTTTGCCGAGCTGTGGTGTGATTTCAACTGCACCCGAAAAGTATACGATCTCTGCCGATATCGAATTTAGTTTAAGGTAGTTTCTCAGTAAATTCGTATAACTTGTTGCAATTCGTTTATTTTTTAACGAATCCGGTCCATCGAAATGCGTGCCTTTCGGACCTGCGAGCGCCAGTCTGCAATGACCGAAGTCGAGCTCGAATACCTGTTTGAACAACGCGTTTGTGCCACTCGCAGCCAGTTTGAGTCGGGTCTCCTCCACGATATTCAAGCCGCAGATGCCCATGTCGCAGATGTCGTCCGCAACCAGTTGCGGAATATCATCGTCACGGACGAGCAGCAGGTCGACCGGCATATTCTCGCCGTAACAAAACAACGAATCCTTGCTGCGTGTAATCTTCAGTCCGCAGCGCTGCAACAGGTCGATTGAGTGCTCGGTAAGCCGACCCGATTTCTGCACGGCGATTTTCACGCGTTGCGCTTGGCTTTCCATGCTATGAATTCCTGGGCTGGCTGTAAGTTGGGCTAGTGTCCCGTGCGGTTAATTCGCTGCATGTAGTTCGAGTCCGTTTTTTCGGCCTGCAAGGCTTGCCGACGAGTCATAGCCGTAGCTATGGCGAGAAGGCAAAGCGCCGCAGCACGGAAAACCGGGCCGAAATAGATCAACGAAT
>DDIS01000204.1:1712-44380 GCA_002338615.1 Proteobacteria bacterium UBA1844
AATTAGCCGCACGGGACACTAGGGGGCATTGTCGGCTGTGCCGGAGGCGCGACGGTAAGCCGTTTGATAGCCACCGTAGCCGTCGGTGAGAAAACGGGCAACGCGGCCAATGGTGGTCACACTGACGGCCGTCCGTTCATGAATCTCGCGGTAGGGCAGGCCCTGCTCGAGGTAAGCGACGACCTGCCAACGATCAACCAGTGCCTGCAATTCGGCCGGGGTGCATAGATCCTTGAAAAAGTTGCGGCACTCGGTCGTGTCCTGGAGGCTGATGATGGCCTGAAAAAGCGCTTCTTCAGTGCGCGCCTGGCGTTCGTCGCTGTCTGCTCGATTGGGTTTCATGGCTGGTCAGGCGACAGGTTTTGTGGAGGGCGAACGGGTTTTCATACGCGTTACAGAGACATCCAGGTTGTATGAATGTAATAGTAGGCTAGTACATTAATGCATTGAGCGATGCGACGCAAGAGGCAATGTGTCAGCACTCCTGGTGCGGCCTGAATCGTAGCAAATGCAACAATTATAAAGATATAAATCCTTTTGCATATTTACTTGACCGCAGTGGGTTCGAGTTTTAGACTCCGTTGAAACTCATCGAGACCGGCTGAGGGAAAGGCCCATTGACGCCGGGGCAACCAGCGGAACCAACCACTCCGCAAAGGTGCCAACTCCTGCAACACCGTCCTTGGGCTGGTTCGGGCCGTGTTGAAAGATGGGGGTTTGTGCAGGCGGCGCGACGCCGCCACAGGGCACAACTACCCTCCCGAGGCGATTCGCCCGGAGTCCGGTGAGTGCGTGTTTTTGACATTGCTACAGCGGGACTTTGGGAGACTCAAGCATGAGCGAAACGGGCAAGGCAGCGACCATCGCGGTAAGAGCCGCAATCGAATCAGACACACAGTACGGTGCAGTGGTGCCACCATTGCACCTGTCCTCCAATTACGCTTTCAGCGGACTGGGGGAGAAGCGGACATACGATTACACCCGATCCGGAAATCCAACCCGCGACGCGTTGGGCGCGGCGCTTGCCGAGCTTGAGGGCGGCGCAGGTTCGGTAATTACCGCCTCCGGTATGGCGGCGTTGAATGTGCTGGTGCAGTTGCTCGAGCCAGGTGACCTGTTAGTGGTGCCGCATGACTGTTACGGCGGCACTTTCAGGCTGTTCGAGTCGCTTGGTCGTAAAGGGCATTTTGAGATTCTGTTCGTGGACCAGACCGACGATGTCGCGCTGCAAGCAGCGATTGCGCGTAAGCCCAAAATGCTTCTCGCCGAGACTCCCTCAAATCCGCTACTTCGTATCGTCGACATAGAAAAACTCGCTGGTCTCGCCAGGGCCTGCGGCGCCATATTCGCGGTCGATAACACGTTCCTCTCGCCGGCATTGCAACAACCGATTGCCCTGGGTGCTGATGTCGTGCTGCACTCGACAACCAAGTACATCAATGGTCATAGTGACGTCGTTGGCGGTGCGATCGTGGCGGCGACGCAAGAACTTCACGAGCAATTCGCCTGGTGGGCAAACTGCATTGGTGCGACCGGAGCGCCGTTCGACAGCTATTTGACATTGCGCGGCTTGCGCACCCTCAAGGTGCGCATGCGCCAGCATGAGGAAAGCGCACAGCAACTGGCGCAGGTGCTGCAGGAGCAGCCGGGCGTCCGCGAGGTCTACTATCCAGGCTTGCCAGCCCATCCGGGTCACGAGATCGCTGCGCGTCAGCAACAGGGATTTGGTGGCATGATCAGTTTCGAGGTTGATGGCGGCAAGTCAGCCGTGCGTGCATTTGTTGAGTCGCTGCAGTATTTTTCCCTGGCGGAGTCTCTTGGCGGCGTGGAGAGCCTTGTTTGTCACCCCGCATCGATGACGCATGCACCGCTGGATGATGCAGCGCTGGCAAAAGCCGGCATCAGCCAAAGCCTGATCCGATTGTCTGTTGGCCTGGAGGCGACGGAAGATCTCCTGGACGACATCCTGGGAGCACTCGAAGCGACCGCGCATGCGGCCAACCTGGCGCCAGTGGCCGCCGCCTGAGAGATAGCAATGAGCTTGCCCGAGTATTTGCAAAAACAGGTCACGAACCTCACCCGTACGTTACGTGTGCCGGGCAACTTTGCACTGGAGAATGGTGCGGTGCTGCAGGATGTGGAAATTGCATATCGAACTTGGGGCGAGCCGGGGAATGCCGCGGAACATGCAATTTTGATTTGCCATGCATTGACGGGATCCGCCGACGTCGAGGCCTGGTGGCCGGGAATCATCGGTGCGGGCAAAGCCTTTGATCCCGCCAGGGACTATATCGTCTGCGCAAATATACTCGGCAGTTGTTACGGCAGCACCGGGCCGGTCAGTGAAAAGCCGGGCGCCAACGAGCGCTATCGCGCCGATTTTCCGCGTATTTCAGTGCGCGACATGGTCAACGTCCAGCGGATCCTGCTCGACGAATTGGGGATCGGAAGGATCAAACTGGTTACCGGACCATCGCTGGGAGGCATGCAGGCGCTCGAGTGGGCGCTGATGTACCCGGAACGAGTGGGTAGTGTGGTTCCGATCGGTGTCGGCGGACAACATTCGGCGTGGTGCATTGCGGTGAGCGAAGCGCAACGCGCTGCCATTGCCGCGGACTCCAACTGGAAGGGCGGCTTTTATAGCGATGACGCGCCACCGGAGAAGGGCCTTGCAGCCGCGCGCATGATGGCAGTCTGCACCTATCGCAGCTGGGTATCTTTCGACCAGCGCTTCGGCCGCGAGCGGCGTGTCGATGGCAGTTTCGAGGCGCAATCCTACCTGCGCCATCAGGGCGAAAAAATCAACCGCCGATTCGATGCGAATACCTATGTGACACTAACGCACGCGATGCATACACATGATCTGGCGCGCGGTCGTGGCAAATATCCCGATGTCCTGGCGCGACTGACTCAGCCAGCGCTGGTTGTTTCAGTGAGCAGCGACGCCTTGTATCCGCCCCGCGAGCAAAAATTCCTTGCCGATCATATGCCCAATGCAGACTATGCGATTCTGAACTCCGAGCACGGGCATGACGGATTCCTGATCGAAACAGAAGAATTGGGCAAACTGATTTCGACGTTCCTCAACGGTCAACGGAAACCCGTCTCGCGATCGCTCGTTAGTGGAGTTTGCGAAGCACAGCGTCAGTAAATTCCGTAGTTGAAAGTACCTTGTCATTGCCGCGGGCGATGTCCGCTGTGCGCCCGCCCTCGCGAATCACCTCGGTGATGGCCTGTTCAACGACAGCCGCCTCGTGCTCCAGCATCAGGCTGTGACGCAAAAGCAAGGCGCAACTGGCGATGATGGCCGCCGGGTTGGCGATACCTTTGCCTGCGATATCGGGCGCTGAGCCATGGATAGGTTCGTACAAGCCGCGGGCCGAAGCACCCAGCGAGGCCGACGGCAGCAAACCCAGGGAGCCCGCCAGCATGGAGGCTTCGTCCGTCAGGATGTCGCCGAACATGTTCTCGGTTACGATGACGTCGAAATCGGCCGGCCGACTCAGCAAGTGCATGGCCGCCGCATCCACCAGCAAGGTTTCGAGCTCAATGCCCGGATACTCCTCCCGCATGATGCGAGCGACAGTCGTTCGCCACAGGCGCGAGGTCTCGAGAACATTCGCCTTGTCCACGGAACACAGCTTGCCGCGCCGCGACGCTGCAAGATTGGCGGCAACCCGGATAATGCGTTCGATTTCATAGGTGTGGTACGTACACAGGTCACTGGCCGAATTTGCAGTCCGGGTTTTCTCGCCAAAGTAAATTCCGCCGGTCAACTCGCGTACCACGATGAAATCCACGCCACGCAGCAGGTGGTCTTTCAGCGGTGAAGCAGCCACCAATTCCGGCATTACCTTGACTGGCCGCAAATTCGCGAACACAGCAAGTTCGGAACGAAGTTTCAGGAGCCCTTGCTCCGGTCTCACCTTCGCATTCGGATCGGACCATTTCGGGCCACCAACGGCGCCGAGCAATACCGCATCTGCAGCGAGGCAACTCGCGATAGAGGCATCTGGCAAAGGGGTACCCGTAGCATCGATTGCTGCACCCCCGGCAAGCTGCTCATCGAAAGTAAAGCGGTGCTCAAATCGATCTGCAATCGCTTGCAGAACATCGCGCCCGGCGGCCATTACTTCCGGGCCAATGCCATCGCCGGGCAAGAGCGTAATCAGGGCGTCCAGGATCGGCGCTCCTCGAAAGTCCGAATGGCCTCGGAGTGTTGCTGCAAGAAACCGAGCTGATCGATGCCTTCCAACAGGCAATGCCGCGCAAACCCGTCAATCTCGAACGAAACGCGAGTGCCGTCCGGCAGGGTCAGGCTGGTATCGGCAAGGTCTATGGTCAGTTCCAGGCCGGGCTCATTCAGGAGGCGCGCGTGTAAAGGCTTGTCAACCAGCACCGGCAGCAGGCCGTTCTTCAGCGCATTGCTGCGAAAAATATCGGCGATCTCGGTCGAGATCACCGCTTTGAAGCCGTAGTCAAGCAAGGCCCATGGCGCATGTTCGCGCGATGAGCCACAACCGAAATTATTTCCTGCAACCAGTATTTCACAGCCTTCAGCAGACGGAACGTTTAGTGGAAAACTCTCGTTGAGGGCGCCGTCAGAGCGATAGCGAAGGTCATTAAACAGATGTGCACCGAGACCGTCGCGACTGGTCGTCGTCAGAAAGCGCGCCGCGATAATCTGGTCTGTATCGATGTCGGTGGTTGCGAGCACGACGGTTCTTGACTTGATTTTCGCGATGCCGCTCATTGGCGTTGCTCCCTGGCAAGGCTGCGCGGGTCAGCCACCTTGCCACGAACGGCGGATGCCGCAGCAGTCGCCGGGCTGGCCAGTACGGTTCGTGCCCCGATGCCCTGACGACCTTCAAAATTCCGATTGCTGGTACTCACGCTGAGCTGCCCGGGCAGCGCTATATCGCCGTTCATGCCGATGCACATGGAGCAACCTGCCTCGCGCCACTCGGCACCGGCATCCTTGAATATGCGGTCCAGCCCCAATGCTTCTGCCTGGTTTTTTACTTGCTGCGACCCCGGTACAACCAGCATGCGTACGCCCGCAGCAACTTTCCGACCTTCCAGCAGGCTTGCCGCCTCCTGTAGATCTGATAGTCGGCCATTCGTGCAGCTGCCAATGAATACGACGTCAACGTCGTTCTCTGTCATCGGCCGCCCGGGTGTCACCTGCATATAATCCAGCGCTTTCTTGAAACTCGGATCGTCGCTGGCAGGAACAGGATCATTGATGCCAATAACCATGCCCGGGTTGGTGCCGAACGTGACCATCGGCTGCAGACTGGAGGCATCCAGGCTTACGGACATGTCAAATTTAGCGTTGTCGTCGGTGTGCAGCGAGCGCCATCGTAGAACGGCGCTATCCCACGCATGCCCGGTCGGCACACGCTGGCGACCGTGCAGGTAGTTGAACGTGGTGTCATCCGGCGCGATCATTCCCGCGCGCGCACCACCTTCAATCGACATATTGCATATCGTCATACGCTGTTCCATGTCCAGGGAACGGATCGTGTTGCCGCGATATTCGATGACATGGCCGGTGCCACCCTGGACACCGATTTTGCCGATCAGCGCAAGTATGATGTCCTTGGCAGACACTCCCGGTGGTAGCTGGCCATTGATCTCAACCGACAGTGTTCGGGGCTTTCTTTGCAACAGGCATTGCGTTGCAAGAACATGACCGACTTCTGTCGTGCCAATGCCGAATGCGAGAGCGCCAAATGCGCCATGTGTGCTCGAGTGGCTGTCGCCACAAACAATTGTCTTGCCGGGTTGAGTCGCGCCCAGTTCCGGGCCCATGACGTGCACGATGCCGCGATATTCGCTGTCGAAACCAAGCAGCTCGATGTTGAAGTCGCCGCAATTCCGTTCCATTTGCCGAATCTGGTTGAGCGCGCCTTTACTAATGACGGCGAGATCCTTGAACGTTCTGACCGGCGTCGTCGGCGTAGAGTGATCCATTGTTGCGAGCGTGAGATCCGGGCGACGCACCGGCAGTCCCAATTCGCGCAGCTTGCTGAAAGCCTGTGGCGTAGTGACTTCGTGAATAATGTGCAGGTCGATATACAAGATCGCCGGTGTCTCGGCCGTTTCCGGAACAACAACGTGCTCGTCCCAGATCTTGTCCAGCATCGTTTGCATCAAATACGCGCCTGATCGATGCGGGCGTCCGGCCCCGAGTTCGCACGCTGACCGCGGCGCAGCAGTCGATTTGTTACTTCGAGACAAGCCTGACTGCCGGCTTCGACAATATCCACACTGGTACCGCGCCCACGATAACTTGCACCGTCGTGTTCGACTGTTACGGTCACTTCGCCCTGGGCGTCTTCACCCATGGAAGAGCTGTGCAATTCGAAATTCTT
Source organism: Proteobacteria bacterium UBA1844 (assembly GCA_002338615.1). Taxonomy (GTDB): domain Bacteria; phylum Pseudomonadota; class Gammaproteobacteria; order Steroidobacterales; family Woeseiaceae; genus UBA1847. The sequence goes on from DDIS01000204.1 coordinate 8,090, forward strand.
GAGAAGTAACTCGATACCGGTGAGCTGTTCAATCGCTTGAAATGCAGCCGCCACCGGGCCATCACCGGACGCCGTACTAGTGTGTTTGCTGCCGGATTCGTCCAGCAGCACAACGGTCGCAGACGCTGGCTGGTCACTTTGTGTTTGCACTGCCAGAGATGCCATGATCCAGGGTCCTGCCGATGCGTTGTCGATGTTCATCGCCAGCGCCTCGATGTCACCGTCGAAAATATCTTTCTTCTTGTCAGCCAGTTTCTTGAACTCCTGAAACGCACGATTGGTTTCAAATTCATCGAGCACGAACCCAAGCTCGCGGACACGTTCGCGGAATGCGTGCCTGCCGCTGTGCTTGCCAAGGACCAGGTTCGAGCGCTTGATCCCGACATCCGCTGGCAGCATGATTTCGTAGGTCGACGAGTGTTGCAGCATGCCGTGTTGATGGATGCCCGCTTCGTGAGCGAACGCATTCTCGCCGACAATGGCTTTGTTGCGCGGCACATGCATACCCGTAATGCTGGAGACCAATCGTGAGGTCGGGTAGAGGCGCGTCGAATCGACGCCGGTCTCGAGCTTGAAAAACTCGCCGCGAGTACGAATAGCCATGACGACCTCTTCCAGGCTGCAGTTACCGGCGCGCTCGCCAATACCGTTGATGGTACATTCAACCTGGCGCGCGCCTGCGTGGACGGCGGCCAGTGAATTCGCCACCGCCATGCCGAGGTCATCGTGGCAGTGGACCGAGAGTGTTACGCCATCAATACCGGGTACGTGGTCATTGAGGTAGCGAAACAGAAGATCGAATTCCGCTGGCACCGTGTAACCTACGGTATCGGGAATGTTGATCGTTGTTGCGCCGGCTTCGATAGCGGCGCTGACCACCTCGGCCAGAAATGCGAGCTCGGTGCGCGACGCATCCTCTGGAGAAAACTCAACGTCTTCGGCCAGGTCCCGTGCCATGCGCACGGCGGAACTCGCGGCCTTGATAATTTCTTCCTTCGCCATGCGCAGCTTGTATTCGCGGTGAATTGCGCTGGTCGCGACGAACACATGGATACGATGTCGTGCTGCCGAACGGACTGCGGCATGGACTTTTTCGATGTCTTCGGGATTACAGCGCGCCAGGCCGCAAATTATGGGTCCAAAATCCGCTTCCGCAATTGCTTGCACCGATTCGAAGTCGCCTGGCGATGCCGCCGGAAAACCGGCTTCGATAACGTCAACCTTAAGCTCAGCCAAGGCTTTCGCGATGCGCAGTTTCTCACGCAAACTCATACTGCATCCCGGTGCCTGCTCACCATCGCGCAAGGTAGTATCAAAGATACGAACTCTGTTATTCGCTGTTTCGCCTGACATCGCTTGTCTCCAACTACGAATTAATGGCTTTCCCGATCGATTACTTTCTTGCGCTATCCTTCGAGCCAGTCCATGCGGCTGCGCAGTGCCTTGCCGACCTTTTCGATAGGATGCTCGAGGTCCGCGTTCATCATTTGCTTGAATTTGGGCATGCCCTGTTCGTTCTCGGCGATCCAGTTACGCGCGAATGTCCCATCCTGTATATCGGTCAGAATGGCTCGCATTGCCTTACGCGAATTTTCATCGACTACGCGCGGGCCGCTGACCATGTCGCCCCACGCGGCGGTATCGCTGATAAATTCATGCATCTTGCGCAGCCCGCCCTCGTGTAACAGATCGACGATAAGCTTCAATTCGTGCATGACTTCGTAGTACGCAACCTCCGGCTGGTAGCCTGCGTTAACCAGCGTTTCGTATCCCGCTACAATCAGCTCGGTTGCGCCGCCGCATAGCACCGCCTGCTCGCCGAACAAATCTGTTTCTGTTTCTTCCGCGAACGTCGTTTCTATGACCCCCGCGCGTGCGCCGCCGATGCCCGACGCGTAAGCCAGCGCCAATTTGAGTGCGTTACCGTCTGCATCCTGATGAACGGCGACCAGGCAGGGCACGCCATGACCTTCTTCGTACTGACGTCGTACCAGGCCGCCGGGGCCTTTCGGTGCAATCAACACGACATCGAGGTCCCGGCGCGGTACGACCTGCTTGAAATGCACCGCAAAACCATGTGCAAAGAGCAGTGTCGCACCATCGGCGATGTCGTCGACGACCGACTCGTAGAGGCGCTTCTGCGCCATATCCGGCGTGAGGAAGGAGATCAGGGTCGCATCTTTCACGGCGTCGTTGGGCTCCATGACGACCAGGCCATCCGCTTCAGCTCTGGGCCAGCTGGTGCCATTGCGGCGCAGGCCGACCACGACCTTGAAGCCCGAATCCTTGAGGTTCAGCGCGTGCGCGCGGCCCTGGCTGCCATAGCCAAGGATGGTGACCTGCCGGTCGCTCAATACGGCGGTGTCGACATCGGCTTCTGAATACAATTGCATGCTGATTTCCTTAAATTACGGCGTACCGTGGTGGTTACCCAATTTTCACTGAAAAAAAACCCCACAATCCTGATCGGATGCGGGGTTGGCGTTCGGTATCAATTATGGACGCGCTACCCGCTGTAACTCCGGCCAAGAAGGAGCACACGCAGAAAACGCAGCAGCTCGCCACGAATGGCGAAAGTTGAAATCTGTAATTTCACGCGGAACATGCGCCGCATCATGTTGCAAGCCTTGAATGATGTCAACCTTCGAATTTTCAGTTACTTGTGATACTACATGCTGTCGGACTCCGGTGCTGCCAGGCATCGATTTGCCGCGTCTCAGGCGGTAGCGCAAACTTATGTTGTCCGTGGGCTGGCGATCCGATGTGACTATGCTATTCTTGGGTCCGGTACTTCTGAACCAACATAGAGACACAGACAAGAGACAAACGGCGGGGAATCCGAAACCTCAATGGTTTCGGCGAGCCAGTAACAAGAGCCCGGTACAGAGCAACCAGGTACAGAGAATAAAACGGGTACTGAGATCAAATTGGATCTAAATTTTTCATCGCCGCGGCGAAGGTGGAGAGGGTCGCGTGCGTCAGGGGGAGCAAAAATCTTGCATCCTGCTTTATCTTGTCTGTATGTTTTGGCTTTCTTGTCAGGCGAACACACAGTATCCCTCTCCGTAAACTATTAACAAAATTCGATCTATTCTTAAGGAGCGTTCATGAAACGGTGCATAACGAGCAGTCGGCGCATGGCCATGGCAGCAGTTGCTACATCGGTCATCACATTTTCCGGCAGCGTTTACGCCCAGTCTGTCGACCAGGTACTGCAGGCTGACCAACGTCGTTTGACCTTGGCTCAGGAATCGCAGGAGCGTATCAACAAGGTCGTTGAAACCACGCATTCGCTGGAAGACCAATATCGGGCGGTAAACAAAGAAGCGGATGGCCTGCGGGTTTACAACCGCCTCATGGGCGCCCAGACCGACAGTCAACAAGCGACGCTTGATGACATTGCCTTGTCCATGGATCAGGTCGATGTCATCAACCGACAAATTGTGCCGCTGATGACACGCATGATTGACGGTCTTGAGCAATCGGTGGCGCTCGACGTGCCGTTCCTGATGGAGGAACGAACTGAGCGAATCGAGAAGCTCAAAGAGATCATGGAGCGCTCCGACGTCACCGTCGCCGAGAAATTTCGCAAGGTGATGGAGGCCTATCAGATCGAGAACGATTATGGCACATCGTCTGAAGCGTATGAGCAAACCCTGACTTTCGAAGATGGTGATACGCGAAGCTACAGTATTTTGCGAATTGGGCGGGTAGGACTCTACTATCAGTCCGAAGACGCAAAGATTACGGGGCGCTGGGACAACCAGGCGCGCAAGTGGGTGCCGGATGGCTCGATTCGCAATGAAATTCGCAAAGGCTTGCGCATGGCGAACGAACTCATCGCACCGGAAATAATCATCGTGCCTGTCAGCGCACCGTCGGAGGCATCGTAATGAAACGCTTAATTATAATTCTGGCAGCGGGCCTGCTACTTGGTACGAATATAGCCGATGCCCAGGAAACAGCCAGCAGCATGTCGGAACTGGTCAAGAAAATTCAGCAAGGCCAGGCACGTGACAATAAAGAAGCACAGCAGCGCGAAGCGCGTTTCAATCAAAATCGCGGAGAGCAGCAAAAGCTTTTGAACGATGCGAAAAATGAGCGGGCTCGACAGGAACGTGAGAGCGAACGCCTGGAACAGTTGTTCGAGGAAAACCAGGCGGAAATAGTCCTGGCTCGCGCAGCACTGGACGAGCGGCTCGGCGCATTAAAAGAGCTCTTCGGCGTGTTGCAGCAGGTGGCGGGGGACACGCAGGCCCGCTTCAGCAACTCTCTGACCAGTCTGCAGTATCCGGATCGCGGCGAATTCCTGGTTGAACTCGGCAGCAAAATGGCCAGTGCAACAGAACTTGCCTCAATTGAAGATATCGAGAAGCTCTGGTATGAGCTGCAACGCGAGGTTGCCGCGTCAGGTCAAGTGGTCCGCTTCAATCATGAGGTGACCAAGGCCAACGGCGAACAGGCCGTGGGCGAGGTGGTGCGAGTAGGCACGTTCAACGTCGTATCGGATGCCGGTTACCTGCAACTCAAGTCTGATGGCACGCTGGCGGAGCTGGCCAAGCAACCCGAGCGCCGATTGACACGAACAGTGGCCAAGCTCATGGATTCGACAGAGGGCGTCGTGGACTTCGGTCTCGACGTGACTCGTGGCGGCATACTGGGCTTGCTGGTGCAATCGAAGACGATCAAGGATCAGGTCAACGACGGTGGCATAGTCGGTTACAGCATTATCGTGCTGGGCATATTCGGCCTGCTGATCGCCATCTGGCGCTGGATCGGACTCACAGCGGCCAGCCGCAAGGTTTCCGCGCAGCTGAAACGAGATACGGCAAGCACAGACAACCCGCTTGGGCGTGTACTGGCCGCGTACGAGGGCAACCAGAATGCAGATACCGAAACGATCGAGTTGAAGCTTAGCGAGGCAGCGCTCAAGGAAATGCCAGGTCTGACCAAGGGTCTGTTGCTCATCAAGGTAATTTCGGTCGTTGCACCCCTGATGGGGCTGCTCGGTACGGTTACCGGTATGATCCAGACCTTCCAGGTCATCACCCTTTACGGCGCGGGCGATCCGAAGCTGATGGCGGGTGGTATCTCACAGGCCCTGGTCACAACGGTACTCGGACTTGTGGTCGCCATCCCGATGGTGTTGTTGCACACGGTCGTCAGCGGGCAAAGCAAGAAGATCGTCAATATTATTCAGTCTCAGAGTGCTGGCCTGGTTGCGCAGCACTCCGAACGTCACGCCTGATCGACGCGAGGGAGAAGCCATGTTTTGGCTAACGGATGCAATTGAGGCGATTCGCGATTTCATGAGCCTGGGCGGTCCCGTGCTCAAGGCTATTGCCGTCGCGATCTTCCTTATGTGGGTCCTCATCGTTGAACGGATGCTCTTTTTCCGTTCGACGATGCGAGACCTTTCGCGTCAGATACACGATGAGTGGGAAACCAGGCCCGAACGGCGTTCCTGGAATGCACACCAGATTCGTGAGCTCGTGATTTCGCGTTTCAGTATGACGGTACATCGCGGCATAGCGATGATCCAGACTTTCGTTGCCTTGTGCCCGCTGCTGGGGCTGCTGGGCACGGTGACTGGCATGATCACGGTGTTCCAGGCACTGGCAACGTCGGGTTCGGGCAATGTGCGCGCAATGGCGGCTGGTGTGTCCCAGGCGACCATACCGACCATGGCCGGGATGGTAGGAGCACTCTCCGGCGTGTTGTTCGTCACTCTGCTGCAACGGCGCGCCGCGCGCGAGGTCGAGTTTCTTGAAGACTCGCTCACGATGGATCACTAAGAGGGATTGCAATGCGCAGAAAGGATCTTTCAACGGCTGTTGACGAGGACGAGAACGAGATTAATCTCACACCGATGCTCGATGTTGTCTTCATCATGCTGATCTTTTTTATTGTAACCGCATCGTTTATCAAGGAAGTCGGAATCGACGTCAATCGGCCCGATGCACCGATCACCAATGTGCAGAACGAAGAAGAGAACATTTTGATCATTATCCGGCCCAATGACGAAGTCTGGATCGACAGGCGCATGATTGACCCGAAGGCCTTGCGTGCCAACATCGAACGGCTGCACGCAGAAAACCCGAAGGGCTCAGTCGTCGTGCAGGCCAACAAGGCCTCGACCAACAAGATGTTGGTTACGGTGATGGATGCGGCACGATTGGCCGGTGTCTATAATATCTCTATAGCGGACAACACCTGATGAGACGAACTCAAAATGTACTGAGCGCCGAAAAGGATGATGCCGAGATCGACCTCACGCCGATGCTGGATGTCGTGTTCATCATGCTCATCTTTTTCATTGTTACAGCCTCGTTTATCAAGGAAGCGGGCATTGATGTCGATCGCCCGGAGGCGTTTACCCCGGATCGGATGGATGACGCGGCAATACTGGTTGCCATCAGCCCTGCCGATGAAATTTGGATTGACAAAAATGTCGTCAAACCGGCGGATGTGCGGTCGGTGCTGGAAAAACTCCATGCAGAAAATCCGAAGGGTTCAATGGTGATTCAGGCCGACGAGGACTCGACCAACGAATTTCTTGTGATCGTCATGGAAGCTGCGAAAACGGCGGGTATTGACAATGTCGCGATATCAACACAGAACAACTGATTCCGTAACGGCGGGAAGCCAGGGAACCTGCCGGGTGGCTCGGCTGTCATATAAAGACGGCAGGTCTTCATCCGGCGTATTCGAAGCGACGCAGGTCGCGGGGGAGAACCAGAAATGATTGCCCGTTACGCATTTTCGATCGCCATTGGCGTGGTCGTCACGCTCAGTTTGCTATTTCTCATGCAGTTGCTGATCGCCACTGGCAAAGCGGCACTGACGGAGCCACGCGATCGCGCTCAACTTGATTTCGTGCGGGTCAAGCGCAACGAAAACCTGAACATCGAGGAAGTGACACCGGAAAAGCCGCCGCCACCGCCGCAGGTACCTCCCGAGGCACCGCCACAGGAAATGGATTCCATCGACCCGAACGCACCAACGATCAATATTGCGCCGCCCAGTGTCAGCGCCGATACCGGCATCGGAGGGCCGGGGAGTATGAACATCGCCGAGGGCGATTATCTGCCGATCGTCAGGGTTGCCCCGGTGTACCCGGCACGTGCGCTGTCCCGTGGCCTGGAGGGCTATGTTGACCTGTCGTTTACGGTGACAGAGGCCGGCACCGTAACGAATCCAGTGATCCTTTTCTCCACCAGTAGCCTGTTTGAACGAGCTGCCGAACGCGCAGTGCTCAAATTCAAATACAAGCCACGAGTCGTCGACGGCGTGCCGGTTTCCGTCCCGAATGTTAAAACCCGAATCTCATTCAAGATCGAGGAGTGACATCCTGATTGGCAGAGCAACCCTGGCGGGATCTGACTGACCAAAAGGTAACCCGATATGACCATCAACTACCGAGTTAAGTTTTTAGCCAGCGTCACTTGTGCGCTGTTGATTGCGGCTGGCGCAAACGCCCAGCAACAACAGTCCGAGGAAGAAAGCAAGGCGCAGGAAACCAAGCAGGCGCAGGCCGTCAGCAAGGAAGTCTACGACCAGATTCAAAAAGCACAGGAACTTGTCGACGCCAAGGACCTCAAAGGCGCGCTCAGCCTGCTGAATCGTCTCTTCAACCCGGATAAATTGACGGAGTACGAGCAGGCAAACGTGCTGAACTACATCGGCTTCGTCTACTACAACATGGACGACACCAAGAATGCGATCAAGACCTACGATCGCATGATCAAGATCCCGAGCCTTGAACCTCAAATGTTGAAGCAGACGACATACACGCTCGCACAGCTCAACATGATGGAAGAAAACTATCCCAAAACGCTCGAACTACTGGATAAGTGGTTCACGCTGGAAAGCAATCCGGCCCCCGAACCCTATATCCTCAAGGCACAGGTCCTGTACCAGTTGCAACGTTACAAGGAAATGGTGCAACCCATCGAGAAAGGCATGTCGATTGCGAAGGAACGGGAAACACCGGTGAAGGAAGACTGGTATGTACTTCTGAATTTCGCGTATTTCCAACAGGAAAACTACGCCAAGGTTCGCGATATTCAGAAAATCCTGCTGCAAAACTGGCCGAAGAAGCGCTACTGGTTCTCGCTGGCAGGCGCATACACGGAACTGGGCGAGGACGAAAACCTCGTTGCGGCCTATGACGTCGCTTACACCGACGGTTTGCTCGAGAAGGAGGCCGAGTTTGTGACGATGGCACAGCTGTATATGCAGCGTGAAGTGCCCTACAAGGCGGCCATTTTGCTTGACGAGCAAATGAAGAAGGGTGTTGTCAAAGCTGACGAGAAGAATTATCGCTTGCTGTCGCAAGCCTGGATGCTGGCACAGGAAGATGATAAGGCGATACCCGCACTGCAGGAAGCCGCCCGGCGCACCAGCGACGGTGAGCTGGATATTCGGCTCGCGAATTCCTACCTGAATATCGGCATGTATGACGAGTGTGTTGATGCAGCCAATGAAGGCATCAGGAAGGGTGGTTTAAAGAACTCGGACAATGCGCAGATCTCGCTGGGCATGTGCTTGTACAATTTGCGAAAATACAGCGCCTCCAAATCCGCATTTCAGCAAGCAGCCAAGGTTCAGAAGTCGCGGCGAATGGCGAATCAGTGGATTCAGGTGATCGATGCCGAGGTCGAACGCAATCGGCAGATCGAGCTGGCTCAGGAAGCCGCACGGAAAAAGCAGCAAGAAGTGGAAGCTCGTCGCGCTAAATCCGGGCGCGTCTGACCGTATTTTCCTGACAAGATAATTGAGACACAGGGCGTTGATCGGTCGCGATCAACGCCCTTAAACTACGCGCTTTTCATAAACGACAGGATCCGATCGCGCATGCCAAAAGTTATCTACATCACGCCGGATGGCTCTCGCCACGAAACTGATGTTGACGCAGGCTACTCAATCATGGAAGGAGCCATCAACAACAACATCGAGGGCATCGTTGCCGAATGCGGTGGTGCCTGTGCCTGTGCAACCTGCCACAGCTATATTGATGCAGCCTGGATCGACAGGATTCCTGCGATGGATGATATGGAAGACTCGATGCTGGACGCTGCGTTCGAGCGCCGCGACAACAGTCGCCTGACCTGCCAGATCGAAATGTCAGACGAACTGGATGGTATTATCGTTCACGTCGCGGACAACGACTACTGAGCGCTGCCGCATATACGACGGCAGCCTCGCCGGGAACCCGGCTCGCCACAATCATTGCCAGCAATTTTGAGCGCCTTGCGTAAACTAGCGTAAGCCGGTTTCAAGTCGCCCTATGACCATGCGCTGAATCTCGGAAGTGCCTTCATAGATCTCGGTGATCTTGGCATCCCGAAAATAGCGTTCAAGGGGCAGCTCCTTGCTGTAGCCCATGCCACCGTGGATCTGTACAGCCTGGTGCGTAACGAACATGCATGTTTCTGACGCAAACAGCTTTGCCATCGACGCATTCAGCGTATTCTTGCCGCCATTTTTTGCCAGCTCCCCCTTGGCCCACGCCGCTTGCAGCACCAGCAGTCGGCTGGCCTCGATACGCGTTTTCATGTCCGCCAGCTTATTCTGGATCGACTGGAAGCTGCCAATTTCCGCGCCAAACGCCTTGCGCTCCCGGGAATACTCGAGGGCGGCTGCATAAGCGGCCTGCGCAATTCCGAGTGACTGGGCCGCGATACCGATCCTGCCGGAATCGAGCACTGTCATTGCAATTCGAAAGCCCTGGCCTTCGTCGCCTATACGATTTTCTACGGGACACTTGTAGTTACTTAATTCAATTTCACAGGTTGCTGATGCACGGATGCCAAGTTTTGGCTCATGTTTACCGCGATGGTAGCCGGATTCTTCAGCGTCGATAAGAAATGCACTGATACCGGACGAGGTACCATCTGCTTGCACGGTTTGCGCAAACAGAATGACGTACCGAGCTACGGGACCGGATGTTATCCAGGACTTTTTCGCGTTGATCGTATAGTAGCTGCCGTCGACTGAGAGTTCCGCCCGCGAGCGCATCGCTCGCGCATCGGAACCGGACTGCGGCTCGGTTAATGCATAGGCCCCGTTTACTTTTCCGGAGGCAACCGGCGTCAAATATTTTTTCTTCTGTGCGTCGGAGCCGAACACCAGCAATGGCACGCCATACAGCGAGTTATTGACCGATACGATCGTACCGTGTGACGCATCAGCGGCGGAGATCTCGGCCATGATCAATGCATAACTGACAGGGTCGAGCCCCGAACCACCGTACTCTTCCGGAATTTCCACCCCCATGAAGCCGAGCTCTCCTGCCGCCCGAATACTGGCCTCCGGAAACTCGCCGCTTTCATCAAACTGAGCCGCGATTGGTGCGATTTCATTTTGCGCAAACTCGCGGGCCGCCGCCTGAATGATCTGTTGTTCTTCGCTCAGTGCGAAATCCATAAAACCTCCTTGAGCAGTCGGGTATTATACGTTGAGTTCGGGTACAGCCGCACTCGCAAGAACAACAGTGCCGGCGGATATTGCCAGTGGCAATGTGTCCCATTCAGGCCATAATTACAGATTAGTCAAATTCAAAACAGGAGTCACTCCATGTCCATAAAAGCAGGTGAGAAAATGCCGACAGGAACATTCGGCGTCATGACAGAATCAGGCCCCGGTGCAATGAGCACGAATGAGCTGTTTCAAGGCAAGAAAGTTGTTCTGGTATCCGTTCCAGGGGCATTTACACCCACCTGCTCCATGAATCACCTGCCGGGATTTGTTGATCAGGCGGAGTCGCTGCGCGCCAAAGGAGTGGATACGATCGCGTGTATGGCTGTCAACGACGTTTTCGTGATGGATGCCTGGGGCAAGGACCGTGGCGTTGGTGACGACGTAGTAATGCTCGCTGATGGCAACGGCGAATACGCAAGAGCGCTGGGACTCGAACTTGACGCATCCGGGTTCGGTATGGGCAAACGCGGCCAGCGTTTCGCAATTGTGGTGGACGACGGCGTTGCCACTCACGTTGCAGTTGAGGCTCCGGGCAAGTTCGAGGTCAGCAAAGCCGAAGCGATCCTGGAAGCGCTTGGATGAATGCTGCTTGTCCAGCCGTTTCAAGCCTGAGTATGAACACAGTCCTCGGGCCGCGAACGTACCATGGCTGATGATGACCGGCTGCCGGGCGAGGCCGATAAGGTCTATTCTCCGGGTGCCTGGCCACCGCAGCTCAATGTCCGGTCTGCGTTGCTCACTTCCATTTTTGCATTGCTGTTGTTGTATGCATTAAGCGCAGCCGCCGAAATTTTGGTACCCCTGGTCCTGGCGCTGCTGTTTAGTTTGGTGTTTTCGCCGCTGGTAAAAAAATTACAGCATCTGCGGATTCCGGCAGTAATTGGCGCGTTGGTTGCGGTACTGACACTGGTTGGCATGATAGGTACGGGCGCCTATTTTCTTTCGGAGCCAGCTACTGCCTGGATGAAAGACGCTCCGGTTGCCTTGAAAAAGGTGGAACGCAAGGTATCGGGACTGCGCAAACCCCTGGCTGATATTCAAGCGGCAGCGGATTCTGTTGGCAAGCTTGCTGAGAATGGCAGCCGCGCGGATGTAGTCCAGGTCAAAGTGCAGGAAAGTACATTCATCGACACACTCATCAACGCGGCACCGACCACGCTGGCGACATTCGCCACGGTCGTAGTCCTGATGTATTTTATGCTGGCATCAGGCGATCAGTTCCTGCGCAGACTGGTTGAACAAATACCGAAGTTTCGCGACAAAAAGGCAGCCGTCGAGACAATTCGAGCAATTCAGGGCAGCCTGTCCACGTACCTGTATACCATTACATTGATCAATTTCACGCTCGGTGTGGTAACGGCCGTGTCTATGTACCTGCTGCACGTACCAAATCCGGTTTTATGGGGGGCACTGGCAGCATTGTTGAATTTCGCACCGTACGTGGGGCCACTGATCATGGCCGGGGTCCTGCTGCTCGTCGGGCTCAGCAGTTTTGAATCTATTCCCCAGGCCGTCATCCCCAGCTGTGTGTTTCTCGTACTTACCACGCTGGAAGGGCAATTTCTTACACCGCTCATTACGGGACGAAGCCTAAGTCTGAATCCCGTAGCAATTATCCTGACAATCGTCTTTCTTGGCTGGATGTGGGGCGTTGTCGGCGTGCTGATCGCTGTTCCGGTACTCGTCTGTATGAAAATAATTTTCGAACGTACCGAAATGTACAAGCCATTTGCGGCATTTCTCGAGCGTTATCCGTCCTCATAATTGCCGGCCACTGGCTGGCGGAGTCATTCAACCCACGAGCGAGATCGAATACGCTATAGCGCCTTGGTCAGCTCCGGTACGGCAGTGAACAAATCGGCCACGAGTCCGATATCTGCAACTTCGAAAATTGGTGCTTCTTCGTCTTTGTTAATGGCAACGATGGTGCCAGCATCCTTGATGCCCGTCAGGTGCTGGATTGCGCCGGATATACCGACCGCGATGTACAGGTCGGGGGCGATTATCTTGCCCGTCTGGCCAACTTGCATGTCATTAGGCACATAGCCAGCATCGACAGCGGCGCGCGAGGCGCCGACGCCCGCGCCGAGCTTGTCGGCAAGCGCATAGATGATGTCAAAACTCTCCGAGCTGCCGAGAGCGCGACCCCCGGAAACCACACGTGATGCGGTTTGCAGGTCAGGGCGATCGGACTTGCCGCTTTGAAGCTCTATGAACCGCGTGTGATCCGGCAGCGCGGCAGAGTTTACAACTTGCTCAATCGCCGCGTCGTTGCCGTCGTCGACCGCCGCCCAGGAGGCCGTACGAACTGTTGCGACCACCGGGATACCCTCCGGCGCTGTGACAGAAACAATTGCATTGCCCGCGTAAATCGGGCGCTTGAAGCTGCGTTCGCTTTCAACGCTCATAATGTCGCTGATCTGATTGACGCCGAGCAAAGCGGCGATCCGTGGCATCAGGTCCTTGCCGAACGTCGTTGACGGACCGAACAGGTAGTCGTAATCGCGGCCAATAGCGACAACCTGTGGCGCCAAGGTGGCGGCGAGGGTGTACTCGTTCGCCGCATCGGCTACGGCTACTACTTTCGTCACGGATTTTAGATTGGCGGCCGCGGCGGCAAGCGCCGCCGGCTCAGTGGCAAATACCGCGACTGAAATTTCGGCACCGTTGATTGCGGCTGCGCACGAAACGCATTTCGCAGTGCTTGGATTGAGATTCTTGCCGTCGTGCTCGGCAATGACTAATACCTTGGCCATCAAACTAGTCCTTTGCTCTTGAGTGCGCTGACAAGTTCAGCTACGTCTTTCACCATGCTTCCTTTCTTACGAGCAGCGGGCGGTTCAAAAAAAGTCTCCGTTAACGTCGGACCCGGTTCAATGCCAAGCTCCGCCAGAGGAATCAATTCGAGTGGTTTCTTCTTGGCTTTCATGATATCTGGCAATTTCACGTAGCGCGGTTCATTGAGCCGTAAGTCGGTCGTGACGACAGCAGGCAGATCGACTTCGATGGTTTCAAGGCCCGCATCCACTTCGCGCACCACGGTTGCTGTTTCACCATCCAGAGTCAGCTTGCTGGCGAATGTCGCCTGCGGCCGGTCCCAGAGCGCTGCCAGCATCTGCCCGACCTGGTTATTATCGTCATCAATGGCTTGCTTGCCGAGGATGACAAGCCCAGGCTGCTCCCGTTCAACCAGCTCCAGAAACACCCGGGCACGGTCGAGCGGACTGATCGCGGTCGCCGACTCCACCAGGATTGCACGATCGGCACCCATGGCGAGGCCCGTACGCAGCTGTTGCTGGGCATCGGTTGGCCCTATAGAGATTACGACGACCTCCGATGCAGCGCCGCGCTCCTTGATGCGCAGCGCTTCCTCGAGCGCAATTTCATCGAACGGATTGATGCTCATCTTGACGCCGTCGGTTTCGACGCCGCTGCCGTCACTCTTCACCCGTACCCTGACGTTGTAGTCGACGGCTCGCTTTAGGCCTACGAGGATCCTGTCCAATTGTGCTTCTCCAATGTCATTAGTCTACGGGTACCGCCCGCAAGGCCCGGTATTGTCCATGAGCGAATCCCGGTGTACAAGGGTGACTCAAGGTCGGGGCCCGCATTCGCCGCGAGACCGCCACAAACCAACCGAGATCGTTTCATGGGCAGCGCTGCACGGCTAATACAGAGCAATGAACTCCAGCAACAGCTGGATACGCCCCGCTTGCGCCTGCTGGATTGCCGTTTCAGTCTGCAGGCACCGGAGCTGGGCAGGTCAGAGTGGCTTGCGGGCCACATTCCGGGTGCGGTCTATGCAGACCTTGATAAGGACCTGGCTGCACCGGTGACCCGCACGACAGGCCGGCATCCGCTGCCTGAACCTGACGTATTTGCCGCAACGCTCGGACGATTGGGAATCGACAATGATTCCAGCGTTGTCGTCTACGACGGTGGGAGCGGAGCAATCGCGGCGCGTGCGTGGTGGATGTTGCGCTGGCTCGGTCACGACGATGTTGCGCTGCTGGACGGCGGCTTCGCCGCATGGGGCGCAGCATCCGGTCCCATAGAAAGCGGCGAAGTCGTCATTAAGAAAGCTGCTTTTCACGGCACGCCGAACCCGCAGCGAGTACTCACAACCCTGGAACTCACCGAGCTGCTGAAGCAGCCAGGGACACTGTTGCTGGTCGATGCGCGTGATGCGGCGCGCTTTGACGGCGAGCTTGAACCAATCGATTCGGTTGCTGGTCATATACCAGGCGCACTGAATTTTCCGCTCAACCGGAGCCTGCATGACACTGGTCTGTGGTTGGAGCCCAGCGTATTGCGGCAGCGCTGGCAGGAGCTGCTTGGTCCGGACCTGACGGTTCCCTGGTCGGTGATGTGCGGCTCAGGTGTTACGGCTTGCCATCTCGCATTCTCGGGGCTCCGTGCCGGCTATTCAGAACCCAGGTTATATGCAGGCTCATGGAGCGAATGGATACGTGACCCGCGAAGGCCGGTCGTTCGTGCCCGGACAGCCCATAAACAGGCCGGGCCAGGTGCCTGAAGGCCAAACTGGCCCGGCAAGGCTGCGGAAACCACCTGAACTTAATACAATTTCAGGGGCCGGTGCAGCCCTCCGGGAGCAGTAAATTGCGCCCGGAAGGGACCATGACCGGGTCCGCTGTCAGGATTGTTTCAGGTGGAAAATAGTATGAAAAAACAATGGATTATGCTATTTATATCATGTGGATTATTGGCTTGTGCGGCAGACGGCATGAAGGAACCTTCAGCCGGTGATGAGCCGCGGCAGTCGGGTTCAGATTGCATCTTTGAGGGGACTATCCGAGACTATCGGGTATTGGACGACAGCAACCTCATTGTGACGGCCAGCCCGAAGAAAAATTACCATTTGGAGCTTGGCCGCCCTGCGTTTGGTCTGAACTCAGCCTGGAGAATCGCGTTCACTTCATCGACGAACAGAATCTGTCCCGGCTTTAGCAGCATCGTTTTCAGTGGAAGCATGCAGCCAGAGTCCATCCGGATTCAAAGTATCCGGGCAGTGGATGAGGCTGAGATTGAAAATTTATTGGTCCGGTATGGCAAAAAGCAGCCGGAAGAGATCAAGATCCCGCCCGCCGAAGATATCGAAGGCGCCGAGGTCGAAGAGCTGGACTAGATTGCACCGCATCTCACGATGCTGCATTCCGGTCACGCAATCCGCAATCTCCGTGCGGACCCACCCGGCCAATCCTCTTTGGGTTGGCCGGGTTTTTTATGGGCACGATGGTGTAAAAGTGCGTGCCTTTCTGAGCAGAGCAAGGTTGGAACATTAGAATCGTGAAGCCCTCTTTACACGGTATCAGGGTGCTGGACTTGTCTCGCGTACTCGCGGGGCCCTGGGCCAGCCAGCTGCTTGGCGACTACGGCGCGGAGGTGGTCAAAATCGAACGCCCTGTGAGCGGCGACGATACGCGGCACTGGGGACCGCCGTGGTTGTCGGGCGAAGCAGGTGAGTCCGCTTATTTTCTCGCAACCAATCGGAACAAGCGTTCCGTTGCCATCGACCTTGACAGCGCTGACGGCCAGGAACTGGTGCGGCAAATGGCATCACGGGCGGATATCGTTATCGAGAATTTCAAGCCCGGTTCCCTGGCCCGTCGCGGCTTGGACTACGAATCGCTCAGCTCGGCCAACCGTGGCCTGGTGTACTGCCGGATATCTGCGTACAGCAGTGACAGCAGCCTCAGGAATGAGCCCGGCTACGACGCAATGATCCAGGCGTCGGCGGGCCTGATGAGCCTGACTGGTGCGCCTGACAGCGAAGGCGGTAAACCGCAAAAAGTGGGCGTGGCGATCACTGACATCATGGCTGGCATGTACGCCGTGACCGCAATACTCGCGGCGCTGCACGCACGGACTCAAAGCGGTGTGGGGCAACTCGTAGAGGTCCCGCTGTTCGACAGCCAGGTCGCTTGGCTCGCGAACCAGAATTTGAACTACCTCATCAGTGGCAAGGCCCCGGAGCGTCTCGGTAACGCACACCCGAATATCGTGCCGTACCAGGACTTCAGGACCGCTGACAGCTACCTGATGCTGGCCGTTGGCAATGACCGCCAATTTCATCGGTGTCTGGCCGCAATCGGGCTCGACCAGCATCGTGAAGACGCGAGATTTTCGACCAACAAGGCCCGGGTCGCTCATCGTGAAGAACTGGTCCGTTTGCTGGCCGATACTTTTATCGCGCGAACGACCGCTGATTGGTTGGCGATCCTGCGTGCAGCCGGCGTACCCAGCGGGCCCGTGAATAATCTTGCGCAGGTTTTTGCCAGTCCGTATGCGCAGGAGCAGCAATTAATGCGGACCTTGCAGCATCCCGACAGGGATGAACTGCCGACGGTCGCAAATCCAGTTCGCTTTTCCGCGACGCCGGTTCGCTACGGATCCGCGCCGCCGTTGCTCGGCCAGCATACAGACGAAGTATTGCAGGAATGGTTGGGGTATTCTGCCGACGACATTCTGCGCGCGAAACAATCGGGCGCTGTCTAGTGTCCCGTTTCGCAATTTCGGTAACGCTCAGCAGGTTGGAAGGGCGCTGGTCTGGTAAAAATGAACGATGCAATCGTCTGTAGCGCGTCGCTAAGCGACGTCAAGTATGAAATAAGGGGACAACTCGCGAGCCGGGCGGCCGAACTGGAAAAGCGTGGCTACGAGATTACCTCGCTCAATATCGGCAATCCGGGCCTGTTTGGTTTTCGTACTCCTGAAACCATGCGCCTCGCCATGATCGAAAATCTTGCGCTCGCGGAACCTTATTCTCATCAGCAAGGAATTTTTCCGGCGCGCGAAGCGGTGGTTCTGCAGCTGCAAGGCCGGGGCGTCAGCGGGATCAGTGCTGACGAGGTCTTCATTGGTAACGGCGTCAGCGAGCTCATTGACCTGTCGCTGCGGGCCTTGCTCAATCGGGGCGACGAAGTCCTGGTACCGAGCCCCGACTATCCGCTCTGGTCTGCCGCCGTCACGTTGAATGGCGGCAAGGCAAGGTTTTATTCCTGTCTGCCAGAAAACAACTTCATTCCAGACCCCGATGAAATTGAGTCCCTGATCGGTCCGGCAACCCGGGCGATCGTGATTATCAACCCTAACAATCCGAGTGGCGCAGTTTACAGTCGTGATGTGTTGCAAAAAATTGCCGCCGTAGCAGCCCGGCATAATTTGCTCGTGATGGCCGATGAAATTTACGACAGCATGGTATACGACGATGCTGAGTTCATTCCTATGGCGACCCTGGTTGATGGCGCGGTTTGCCTGAGCTTTTCCGGACTCTCTAAAGTATATCGGGCCTGTGGCTACCGCGTTGGCTGGTGTGTGTTCAGCGGTGAACTTGAACGGGCCGCAAATTTTATCCATGCAATGCAACTACTGTGCGCTTTGCGGCTGTGCAGCAACGTGCCGGGGCAATGGGCGGTGCAAACGGCCTTGGGCGGTTACCAGAGTATTGGTGACCTCGTACGGGCGGGCGGCAGACTTTATGATCAGCGCGGCGTCATCATCGAGCGTGTCAATGCGAGCCCTTACCTGAGTCTCGTCGCTCCACGAGGTGCCATGTACGCGTTTATCCGGCTGGATCCGCGTTTCGTCGGAACGCTGGACGATCAGGAATTTGCGCTTGAGCTACTCGAAACCATGCATGTACTGGTTGCGCCGGGCAGCAGTTTCAATACCAGCTACACGGACCACTTTCGCATCACGACCTTGCCAGACCCGGCGACCTTGCATTCGGTTTTCGACCGGATTGAAACGATGCTCGACCAGCATCGTTAGCGTACGAAGAATTTCCATGTACGAGTGGCTCAGCGAAACACTTGCCAAAGAAGAAACCCAGATAGTCAGCGCGAACCGACGCCTGGCGCGCACTTTGCGGCAGGCGTATGCGGAACAACAGATTGCAGCTGGTTTGGATGCGTGGCGCAGTCCTGCAATTCATGCCTGGCGTGACTGGCTGCAACTGTTGCTCGAACGTCACGACAATTCATCTACGCTCCCGTTGGTCATCACGGACCAGCAAAGCCGCGTGCTCTGGGAAAATAACCTGCGCGTGGTGCTGGATGATCCGTTTGTCAATTTCGCGAGCCTCGCCCGCCAGTGTCGCGACACCTGGCAACGGCTGTGTGAATGGCGCGTACCGCTGGCAAATTGCAGACAAGTCGCGCGAGGGATGGATCAGCAAATGTTCGCGCGCGCTGCCGAGGGCTACCAGCAAAGTTTGCGGCGGCACGGCTGGATTGATGCCGCACTGGTACCGGATCTATTGGCGACGCTGTCGGACGCCCGGGCATTAAATTTGCCCAGGCATGTAATCCTGCTTGGTTTCGATCGCTTGACGCCACAAATCGACGCGCTTCTCCTGTCGCTTGGCGACACCGTGTGCACGCAGGTAAAGGAAGCCACTCGGAAAACTGCGGTCCCGAGTCTGCTGCTTTTTGACAGTCCGGACGCGGAGCTTCGCGCCGCTGGTAGCTGGGCGCGCGCTGAACTCAAGGAGAATCCTCAGCAGAAACTTGCGGTGGTAGTGGGCGGGCTTGAACAGGATGCAGAGCGTGTCGGTGCGTTGATACGAGAAGGTATGGTTCCTGGATGGCAGCATGCTGCGCCAGGTGCTGCTGCCGCGGTGAACGTTTCCTACGGCAAGCGGCTTGCCGCTTTTCCAGCAATTCATATTGCGTTGTCGGTGTTACGCTGGTTATACAGCGATTTGCGCAGTGTGGATGTCAGCTTGCTACTGCGCTCACCGTTTCTCGGCAACATGCCGGTCGCAGGTCGCAGTCGACTGGAGCTTGCTCTGCGCGAGCTGCCGGACCAGCAATGGTCGCGTGAGCTGGCACTTGCCGCATTGCGCGGCCGCGACCCGACTGCCGATGCGGAAAACTGGCTGGCATGCCTGGATGCAATCGGTGCACTGGTCGCCGAGGCCGAAGCCCGGATGCGTCCGGCATCCTGGGCGGATCTTTTTGCGCGAGCACTCAAAATATTCAACTGGCCCGGTGATGCGGTGCTATCGAGTGGCGATTTTCAGCTGGACAACCGCTGGCGCGGCTTGCTG
This sequence comes from Proteobacteria bacterium UBA1844, assembly GCA_002338615.1. GTDB lineage: Bacteria > Pseudomonadota > Gammaproteobacteria > Steroidobacterales > Woeseiaceae > UBA1847. The sequence goes on from DDIS01000204.1 coordinate 27,642, forward strand.
AATGAATTCGCAAGCCTGGAGCTTGTGTGCCCCTCAATGACAGGCATTGAAGCAGTCACGCGTCTTGCGGGGCTGGCCGGTGAAACCGTGTTCCAGCCCGAAACCGAAGGCGCAGTACTGCATGTGATCGGGCCACTTGAGGCGGCTGGCATGGAATTTGATCAACTCTGGATCGGTGGCGCGACCGCGACGAGCTGGCCACCTCCGGCCCGGCCATTGCCACTCGTATCCCGCCAACTGCAAATTGAATACGGCATGCCCGATTCGAGCCCCGCCGATACGGCGGAGCATGCAGGACGTGTGCTGGATCGGCTGCAACGCAGCGCATCACGTTGTATTTTCAGTTACCCCGGTCACATAGGTGACGCCGAGCAGCTGCCAACCAGCCTGTTGCGGGACGTGAGTGCTGACGGGGACCGGCCAGACCCGGGCTGGTATGCGGAACGCTTTGCCGGGGGCATGGATGTGATCGAAGTGCGAGATCGGGTACCGGTCGTTACGGCAGACGAAGTACTGACCGGGGGCGCCACGTTAATCGATCTCCAGGCAGCAGATCCTTTCGCAGCATTCGCCTACGGTCGACTGGCTGTGCGCTGGATCTCCGCGTTCAAGGCCGGCCTGCCGGCGTTGCTGCGCGGCAACCTTGTGCACAGTGCGCTGTTTCATTTGTATCGCGAGCGGCCGAAACGCGCACAGATTGCCGCATGGACAGATGGCCAGATCGAGTTACGGATTGCAAACGCGGTGCAGGCTGCATTCGCACCACAAGAGCGTTATGCGGATCGGCTGTTGCTGCAATTGCTCAATCTCGAAAAGCGGCGCACTGCTGATTTGTTGCAGAGGGTGCTGGAGGTTGACAAGTCGCGCACCGACTTTGCAGTAGGCGGCCTTGAGGTGACTCTCGATCGCTTGGTTGGTTTTCTGCGACTTAAATTGCGAGTTGATCGAATCGATACCTGTTCCGCTGGCGATATCATTCTCGACTACAAGACGGGTGCAGGGAAGAAATTTCTTGTTAAAGGAGAGCCAAAAGAGTGGCAACTGCTTGTCTATTCCATCGCGCTGGGTCGCAATGTCGCTGCCCTTGGCCTGTTCAACGTTGACAGCCGACTTACCGAGATTGACGGCGCAGGGCCGGGTCTTGCGCAAACCGAAAGCGACGCTGAATGGGATAATACGGTGTTGCGTTGGCAGGACGAAGTGTTGCGACTGGCTGCAGAAATCGCACGCGGCGATGTGCGACTCAATATTCGCCAGGCCCCGGCTGATGCCCGGCCACTTGCGCTGCTGAGCAGGTACGCGGAATTACAACATGCAGACTGAGGGCAAGTTGCAGGCGGCTGACGAAGCGGCACGGTCCAGTGCGCTCGACATTACGCGTTCGTTCATCGTGCAGGCGCCGGCGGGTTCCGGTAAAACCGAACTGCTTATTCAACGCTATTTGCGCCTGCTGGCAGCCGTTGACGAACCGGAGGAGGTACTTGCAATTACCTTTACGCGCAAAGCTGCGGCCGAGATGCGTTTGCGTGTCACTGGCGCACTACAAAGCGCTGCTCAAGGCATTGTCCCGGAACAAACGCACCTGCGCTTGACAGCGCAAGCCGCGGCAGCGGTACTTGCGCAAAGCGAAAGCAGGGGCTGGGACCTGCCCGGCAACGCGGGACGCATGCGCATTCAAACATTGGACGCCTTGAATGCGTCCATAGCACGTATGCGGCCAATGACGACGACCGGTGGCGCGGTTACGAACATCCTCGAAGACCATGAATTGACCCAGCTTTATGAGCAAGCTGCCGTTGCAACCCTCGACTGGCTCGCAGACGACGATATAAACGGCCACGCCGCACGCGATGTCCTGCAGCATGTCGATGGCAATACCGGAATCTATACCGCGCAGCTGGCCGGCATGCTGAAGACGCGCGATCAATGGCTGCCGTTTGTCGGCAGCGGGCAAATATCAAACGCCGAGGCGCTTCAATTGCGGCGCGCATTCGAATCGGCATTGCAAAAGACTGTCGATGCCAGCATGGTCGAATTACGCGCAGTCGTGCCGCTGGAACTTGCCGCAGAATTTCTTGCTTTGATCAGCTACGCCGTTAAAAACCTGCAGTTGGACGGCAAGGGTGACAGCCCGATTTGCGCTTTCGGAAATGTTCCTGATCTGCCGCAGTTTTCATCCGTCGATCTCCCCAGGTGGCTCGCGCTATCAGATTTCCTGTTGACGCGGGCGGACGAGGTGCGCAGGCGGGTCACGAAGAATGAAGGCTTTCCACCCGGCGATGATGGCCAGAAGGCCGCTATGCACGCCGTGCTCGCGGAACTGACATCCCACGACGAGTTTGTGCTCGCGCTGGCGGGAATTCGCGACTTGCCACCCGTCAACTATTCGGAATCGCAATGGTCAGTCCTGTTGTCTCTGTTTCGACTGTTGCCACTCGCCGTTGCCGAATTTCAGCGCCTTAGTCTCGCGCGCGGGGTCAGTGATCACATCGAGGTCGCATTGAGCGCGAGCGCGGCGCTTGGCTCAGCCGAGGAACCTGGCGATGTAGCGCTGCTGCTCGATTACCAGGTGCGACATATTCTCGTCGACGAGATGCAGGATACATCGAAGACGCAATACCGGATGCTGGAAGCTCTGACGGGTGGTTGGGAGCCGGGTGACGGTCGCACCTTGTTCTGCGTCGGCGATCCAATGCAATCGATCTACCGTTTTCGCCACGCCGAAGTTGCGCAGTTTCTTGCCGCGACGGAAAAAGGCATTGGCAATATCGAACTGGTACCGCTGATCCTGCGCAAAAACTTTCGTTCGGGGGAGTACCTGGTCGACTGGTTCAACGAAGTATTTCCGGGCATATTGCCGCGCCGCAATAATCTGCTCAAAGGCGCCGTCTCTTACGCCAGCGCCGTTCCTGCAGAGAATCTGATCGGCCAGGGAAGTTGCGAAATCCATCCGGTTTTCGGCGCGGAAGTTGCGCGCGAAGTCGCAGTCGCGGCTTCCGTCACTGAAGCGTTATTACATGCGCATCCGGGTGATCGCATTGCAATACTGGTGCGCAGTCGAACGCATTTGCCTGAGCTGTTGCGTGAACTGCGCAGGAGGAGGGTTCCTTACCAGGCAATCGAAATTGATCGCCTGACAGATCTGCCGGAAGTAATCGATATTCTCGCGCTGACCCGTGCCATGACGCATCCTGGCGATCGTCTGGCATGGTTGGCCTTGCTGCGTTCACCATGGTTTGGACTCGACTGGACGGACATGCACCGCCTGGTTCAGGGCGCGCGACATGCGAGCCTGCCGGAGCTGCTCGCAGATGCAGAACGACTGGAAACCTTATCCCGCGATGCACAGGAGATCCTGCAACGCCGACTGCCCCTGCTGTTGCAACATCTGGATGCGGATCGTGCCATCAGTTTGCGCGAACGGGTCGAACGCGCCTGGTATGCGCTGGGTGGGCCAGCGTTGCTGCAGGACAGGAATGCAGTCGCAAATGTATACAACTACCTGGATGCGCTGGCACGCCTCGAAAGCAGCGGCACGCTCGGTGACAATGCGCAATTCATGAATCAACTGGATACCGTGCGCGTTTCCACCAGCATCCCTGCACGCGTGCAGATAATGACGATGCACAAGGCCAAGGGCCTGCAGTTTGAGCATGTACTGCTGTATGGACTTGGACGCTACCCGGCCAGCAATCGGCCGGCGGTACTCAGCTGGCTTGACCTGCCCGGCGCTGGTGCCACGGATGAAAAACTGGTCTCCGCGATCGGGCGACGCGATCAGCTTGAACACGATCGCCTGCATCGCTTTATTGAAAAAACCGGAGCTGGCAAGGATCGCCATGAACGCGGTCGTATGCTGTACGTTGCGTGTACGCGCGCGCAAAAGTCATTGCACCTGGTTGGCCATGTCGGCGTCGCCGCGGACGGCAGCGAAATCAGAAAACCTGCCGCGAACAGTTTGCTGAGTATGTTATGGCCTGCTGTTGCACCGAAGTATGTGGAGGCGTTTTCTCCTGCGGACGACCAGCAAACGACCGGGCACACCGAGTTATACGCGCTACCCGTTCTGCGACGTTTTGCGAGGCCGTGGACGCTCCCCGCGCTGGAGCCAGTGCCGGGTCAAGGTGATTTGCAGGAACCTGGCAATGCAGAGCTGGCAGTCGAGTATTACTGGGTCGGCCTGGAAGCCAGGCTGGCGGGCACCGTGGTACATCGATGGTTGCAACGCCTTGCGGACAACCACGCCACGCAGGGTTTGCGCCTGCCGGATAACTGGCTGGTCGTCACGAGGCGCTGGTTAACGGGGCTCGGCGCGACGGATGACATGCTGGATTCCATCACGGCGCGGGTTGACGAAGCGATCGGCAAGGTACTCGACGACGAACGGGGAAGGTGGATCCTGGGTGGAAACGGCGAGACCGAGTTCGCCATCACCGGCGTGCGGCGCGGTCGCGTCGAATCGATAGTTATCGATCGGCTACGAGTCGATGATGACGGTACACACTGGATTATCGACTACAAGACCAGTTCACACGAAGGCGGTGACCTGGCAGGTTTTTTGCGTGCACAAAGCGACCGCTACCGAATGCAGCTGCAGAAGTACGCCACGCTTTACAGCAAATTCCAACCGGCGCCGGTGCGCATTGCCTTGTACTTTCCGCTGCTGCGTGAGTTCACCGAACTGGACACCAGTTAACGGTGCCCCTCAAGCCATTAAAGTTGCCCCTCGAGCCGCAGTTCGTACTGGCCCCGCTCATTCGGCGAACCTAGAAATTGCAACTGCTTGCGAACGGATTCCGGCGTGTCGTCAGTAGCTGCAATGCGCCCCAGGAACTCGTACGCGCGATCGCTGCGGAGCAGCAAGCGCCCCGCAATGTCGATGACCGCCTGGGTGTCCTGCACATTTGCGACGATATTGCCGTCTGCTCCCGTCTGAAACTCGGCGCGAAAATTTCCCAGCGGTTCCGGGGCAACGATGGGCAACACGAGTCCGGCAACGTCCACGCTGCCATCGGCGGAAACCGGCAAACCGCCAGACAAAGTCATCTGATCCAGACTTGCATTGGCCGTGCCACGTAAACCGGAGATGCCTGTGGCGGTATCCAGCATTGACAGCGGCAGCGACACGCGCAGCTGACTCAACATCAGGGAACCGCCGAAATTGATGCCGATACGGCCGTCGAGGAAACCACCGGCCGGCAACGCCTCTACGGCATAGGCAACTTCTCCTCTTGGCAGACGCCCGGGCTTGAAGCGCCAGGTAAGATTACGCACATAGACATTGCTGACCATGCCAGCCGCGGCGGTACCACGCCAGATCGAACCGCTGATGCCACTCAGCACGAGGCTCGCTGGCGCGAACCATCGATACGCAACACGCGCCGGGAACAGGACGACGATCCCCAGCAGGCAGGTAGCGAAACCGACCAGCAACAAGCGCCGTTTCGTCATCAGGGTGTGCGCTCGAGAGTCAAAGATGCGTTGATTCTGCCGGGCTCTGATCGACTGGCGAGTGACAGGTTGCCTGCCTGTACCTCCATACCGTGCGTCCGGTTGAGATCTCCCAGCCACACGACCAACTGGTCGAACGCAACATTTTCGAACTCGACGCGGATGCCGTTCGGTGTTGGTTGACGACGCTTGACTGCACTGTTCAGACTGCGTTCCCGTAAAGTCTGGTCGACGACAACCATGGGTGAGTCATCACTGACTACCCCGGGTTCTGTGCCTGTCGAAGCGCCGGCCGCTGCAAGGTTCGGTGCAAGTACCCGCAATTCGCCCAGCGATTTTTCCCAGACTGCAACACTGGCCTGAAGATTTCGTTGGTACTTGTCGAGCGGCATCCAGACGAGGGCCCAGACTACGATAAGACTGACGACCACAGCACCGATGCCGACAAACAATTGCTCGCGTTTTTCAAGGCCGCTGAACCAGTTCTTCATGAGCCAGCCTCACGAATCTGGATGCGGCTGTTAACGCGCTCACCGACCGTATCAGCGGACTGCAACGACGCCGCGAAGCGACCGGATGAATCGATCGACTGTACGATCTTGTCGAGAGTGGGAATATCGGGTGCTGTAAGTCGAACATCGACAACGCCGGCGCGATAGGACACTGCTTCCACTTTGGCCTCGCTGCTCTGTGCGATTGCCTCAGCGAGCGACATGATTGACGGCAAAAATACTTGTGGACCGGTGGCCAGCGAGAGCTGGCTGCGGCGCAAAGAACTGACTGTGCCAGCCGGGTCAACGATAGTGCGGGTATCCTCCGGTCGCACGCGGCGATATTCGACGGTAAATTCTTCCTGCAGTGCCGCTTGCTCTGCGTGCAGCCGATACGCGTCTACTGCCTTGCCGGTGAGCGTAAGAAGGAAAAGTCCCAATGCAAGCATCGCGGCATAGCGCCACGGCCGCAGAGCGCCGCCGATTCTGGTTTTTTCCGCGTAGGCACCTTGCAGCAGATTGACGCCCGCACCGGCGGCAACCGTAACCGCCAGTCGCGGCAGAACACCGTCCGGCAAAAGCCTGACATCGACACTCGACAACTCGTGTCGTAGCAGTATCCAGTCTTTCTCGAAGCGATCGCCAAGCGCCGCGTCACAATAGACCAACAGGTGCCTTGGCGTCTCGGTCTCGTCTGCGCTCGCATCAAGTATGCCCGTCACTGCCAGCGCATCTGCGGGGCTCACATCCGGCAGCACGAATTCAGTTTCGACGCCATCGTTAAACATCGTACTTTGCGCGCTGACCATCATCGACAGCGTGTTCGGGGTGCGCGGCAGCCCGTGATATTCCGGGATCATGCGTGCGGGAAACAAACCCGCAGCATGCAGTGCATCCAGCCATTCGCGCATTCTTTCCCGGGCGACAACGGCGACCGGCAGGCGGCCATCTGCGCGGCGCGCGCCTGCGGCGAAATGCAGTTTTTCGATATCTTCGGCGACCTGGTCCTCGAGAGCAAATGGCAACGCCGCGAGTAATCGTGCGCCTTTCGCGGGAATATCGGCGCTTACGGTAAGGACTTCAGAGCCCGGCACCAGCGCGAGTACCGCACGGTCACCGCGTGCTGCGGCGGCGTCCAGCAAAGATCCGCTGCCCGGTGGCCCACGACGTGCGCCTTCGGCGTCAACAACGATCCAGCTCACGGGGTCGTCCACGCCAGCACCAAGTCGTACCACCAGAAACTCTGCCATGCTCAGATCGTCCCGAAACTGCGCAGGATTGGCACCACTTCACCGGAGCCACCAACATCCCGAAACAGCAAGCTGTAGTAAGTGACTCGCACGGTAGCAATCTGCACGACCACCTTCAATTGAAAAAAACTGCTGGTTTCCTCCAGGGTATCCAGCACTTCGGGGGCTACCAGGGTCGCAAAGCGGTTTTTCATGTCCGTAAAGCCACCATTTTCGCGTTCCGAGACGAGTGACTCGGCGTCCGCAGCAGACATTTTTTCGTCAAGAGAGACCAGTACCTCAGCGGGTGCCGTATTCACATTGATGCCGGTATGGCCGGGCAGGGCGGCAATAAAAGGGGCGAGGGTGTCGTAGCTTGCCTTGTCCATGCCATCGACTGCCATGAGCTCGGAGACATTGCTAAGTGGCTGGTTTGCAGTACGGTACGGTGGCAACTTGCTGGTATAGATACTGTCTTCGGCGCCGTCCGGAAAAGCGGTATCCTGGTCTGCATCGATCCAGTCGGCGGTGACGCCTGCAATGCGCGGATCCAGGTCCAGCGTACGCAAGAGGCGCTGGAATTGTTCCAATGCTCTTTGATTGATGTCACCGTTATTATCGAGCAGATTATTAACGTTGAATCGTCCCTGCAAGTCGGTAAGCTCACCTGTCAGCAAGCCTTGTACCGATTCGCTTTCGATCGGCAGAATCGGAAATTCCGCGGCCCAGATCTCACCGAGATGGTCAGTGCTCGAATCACGAAAGTCGTCGCGCAGCATGTTGCTGACCCAGCTCTCGGCGCCGTAGGCGGCCTGCGTGCCCTCATCGAGGTAGATCATCGTCATGGTGCGACGCACATCGAGGGCGTTCTCCCAGCTTAAGGTAGCGGCGAGAATGGCCAGCAGCGACATGATCAGGAGCGCCGTAATCAGCGCGACTCCCTGTTGTCGGACAATGCTCATTTCGCCACCTCGAAGAAGCGCTGCAGCTCTCCGGTATCGTTCAGCGTCAGCACGACCTCAACCAGGCTTGGGCGCATGCGCATACCCGCCAGCCCACCGGCCCCCTGCGGTGGCCACTGCTCGGTCCATTGGCCGTTGCCGAGAAAAAAACGAAAATAGATACCTTCGACGTCGTCCAGCAAAGTGGTCGCATTCGGCTCACTACTGATTGCCGGATCGAGTACATTCCAGTTGAGCCGAATTAGCGCGCCATCTTCGATACGGTACGCAACGCGTTGCTGTGTGCTGCGTGGCAAGCCGGCCGGGTTCGGCCAGCCGTTGTGCGTGACTTCAAGTGCGAACTCCGTGCCAGGCCGGACACTGAATGCCGGCCGCAACGAATCATCGAACGGGTCGCGTACCGGTCTCGGCGCGGCCTGCGTGATATCCCGTCCAAGCAGGTTCATGGTGCGTTGTATGGACTCCAGGCGATCCATGCGTTTGCCAAGCAGGTCGGCGTTGTCCAGTGACTGTCCGAGCGCCTGGTAGGCCATGACCGACATTAGCGCAAAGATTGCGAGCGCAACCAGCACCTCGATCAGGGTAAAGCCGGGCTGTCTGGTGTTGTTCAAGATCTTGTGTCGCCAGTACCGGGCATACCCTGGGTCCAGATACGGTTGCCGGCGCCCGGTGCCACGGGCTCGCCGATAAATCCGGTTACGGACTTGATCCTGCCCTCAACGCCGGGCCGCGAAATTGAGACATCGACACGGAACAGGTTCTCAACGCCGGTTTCAGACACCGTGGCGCTCCATGCCCACTCACTTTCCGCATAGTCGATTTCACCACTCGTAATACCGGTCTTTGGAATAGTGCCGGCGGCGCGCATCTCAACAATCTTGTTTTGTGCAATCCAGCTGGCAAAAGTGCGATCCCTGAGCGTGCTTGCGTTGGTCAACATACGACCCATGGTGACGGCCATGGTTGTTAGCGAGATCGCGATAATGACAAGCGCGACCATCACTTCAACGAGTGTAAATCCACGCTGGCGCTGTGCCGCCCGGCCAGGCCGGATTGGCACGACCCGGCGCGCGGCAGGTTCTGCCATCCGGTTACATCGAGTCGTCATTCTTGATTATCTGCATATTGCCAAGCAGGTCACCTTCAATCTCGACCCTGCGCTGATCGTAAGCGCGCGTAACTGCGAGCTTGAAGGGTGTGGATTCACCGCTCGAATAGATCAATAACTGCGGCGCAAAGTTATTCGGCGGGGCACCCGGACGGTCGTCATACTGTAACTTCTTCGGTTCGGCATCCAGTAATATTTCCTTGTCTTCGAGATACAAGGATATTTCATAATCCTCGGGCAAATTGGAGAGCTTCAGCGTGTCATCAGCTTCCAGTGCTGCCCACTGATTACTCACCGGATCGTATTCGACAAATCGGTACGCTCCCCGCATGACTTCGACGCCGAATTCACGTCCCTGCATCATGGCTTCATCCTGCGCAACGTCGAGAAGCGCCACGAAGCGTCGTGCCTGTTTCTGCACGTCGCGGTCGTCGCTGAGAAGGTTCAGGGACAGTACCGCGACGGACATGACAATGCCGATAATGGCAACTGAGACCATGATCTCGATTAGCGAAAAGCCGCGCGACCGGCCGGCGATTATCATGTTGCTACTCGCGCAATTACTCGCCGATATTCCAGTTTCCAAGATCCGCGTCGACCCCTTCACCGCCGGGCCTGCCGTCCCGGCCAAGCGTATAGATATCGATTTCCCCGTTGTTACCTGGGTTCAGATAGAGGTATGGATTACCCCACGGGTCGTTCGGCACGCGCACGATATAGCCTCCCGTACTCCAGTTACGAACGTTCGGATCGTTCGGCTTGGTGACGAGCGCTTCGATGCCTTGCTCGGACGAGGGATAGGCGAAATTATCGAGCCGATACAGACGCATTGCGGACTCGATATTGTGGATGTCCGCGCGCGCCTTCTCGATCTGGGCATCATCAACCCGGCCAATAACCTGTGGCGCGACGATGGCGGCCAGCAGTCCGATGATGATGACGACCACCATGATCTCAATCAGCGTAAAGCCCCGTTCGCGGGCACCATGACGCAATAGATTCCTGTTCACAAATGTACTCCGAACCAGCCGCAGACCTGATCCAGACCAGGGCGTTGCGGCAAAATTGACTCTGTTAAGGGTTAAACGCGAGTATAGCAAACATGGGGTTACGACAACGCGAGCCAGGTCCGGAATCTGCCAACAATTGGTGGCCGCCCGTCGTCGTTTCGCTCGTGGCTGTAGTGGCGCAGGTGCTGGCAACGGGCGCGCCGACGCTCTTGCGTTTCGACCGGGCTGCAATTCGAAGCGGCGAGGTCTGGCGGCTGGTCAGCGGCCACCTCGTGCACCTGGGATGGTCACACCTGCTGATGAATGTCATTGGTTTGCTGCTTGTCTTCGGCCTGGTGGGGGCGGCCTTTCGCACCGCGCAATGGGTGCTTGTTGCTTTAATCACCATTGTGGTTATCGACTTCGGGTTCTGGTTTCTGCTGCCGGGTCTCAATTGGTACGTAGGCCTGTCCGGGCTGCTTCACGGTCTGCTCGGCGCAGGCATCGTCGGTAGCCTCATGCAGGGGGGCACCAGGCATTGGGAATTATGGATTCTGGCAGTTCTTGTCGCGGTGAAACTGGTCTATGAGCACCTCTCGGGTGCATTGCCCGGTTCTGCTGGCGTCGCAGGTGGTAACGTGATCGTCGAAGCACACCTGTACGGGGCGATTGGCGGGGTGGCCGCCGGGTTGCTGGTGTCCCGCTTCAGCCAACGACAACATACCGTGCCGCACGGGCGGGAGCCGCATGACTAAAGCGAATAATTCCGACGGACAGACGTCTATAATCCCTGCGAGTCTGCCCGGCAGGAAACGACCGGGCACCTGGCCAGTGCCTGCAATCGGAGGATAAATGACACTCGCAATGGTTTTTCCGGGACAGGGATCCCAGTCGACAGGTATGCAGTCGGAGTTAGCGGAACAATTTCCGATCGTCCGCAATACCTATGCCGAAGCCGATGACATACTTGGCTACGATTTGTGGGCCCGCGTGCAACAAGGCCCGACGGACAAACTGGCCGAGACCACGACCACGCAACCCGCCATGCTTGCGGCCGGGGTGGCGGCGTATCGTGTCTGGCAAGAGGCCGGCGGGGCCATACCTGCGCAATTGGCGGGGCATAGCCTGGGAGAATATTCGGCGCTGGTTTGTGGGGGTGCCGCCAGCTTCAAGGATGCGATGACGGTGGTCAAAAAGCGTGCGGAACTGATGCAGGATGCTGTGCCGGTCGGGGTCGGGGCAATGGCTGCGATCCTTGGCCTCGATGATGACGCCGTCATTTCGCTGTGCAGCGAGGCATCCACAATCGGTGTCGCAGAGCCAGTGAACTTCAATTCACCCGGACAGGTCGTTATTGCCGGGCACAGCACGGCCGTGAAACAGGCGGTCGAAATTGCGAAGGAGCACGGCGCGCGGCGTGCAATCGTGTTACCGGTCAGCGTGCCATCGCACTCATCCCTGATGCGCGGAGCCGGCGAAGCTCTGCGTGAAGTATTGGCCGCGACTGATTTCAAGGCACCGGAGGTCCCGGTCATATGTGCATCGACCGGCACCGCGTACGTGAACAACGAGGATATTCGCGCGCGCCTGGCGGCCCAGGTCTACAGTCCGGTACTCTGGGTGCGTACCATCGAAGCCATCACCGGCAACGGCGCAACGCGAATTATTGAATGCGGGCCGGGAAAGGTGCTCGGTGGCCTGATACGACGCATTGACAAAAACCTGTCGGTCGACATGATCGAGAATTTGGCCAGCCTGGAAAAAGCGCTGCAGGCCTGAGGAGTTCCATGGACACAGTATTTTCACCGGATGCGCTGCAAGGCGAAGTGGCACTGGTTACCGGAGCATCGCGCGGTATCGGCGCTGCCATCGCAGCGGCGCTGGCAATGGCAGGCGCTACCGTGATCGGCACAGCGACAAGTGCAAGCGGTGCGAGCGCGATCAGTGAAGCTCTTGACGGTCACGGCCGTGGCATGGTGCTGGATATCACGGACGAAGCGTCAGTGCAGGCGGTGGTGGCCGAGATCCAGCAGGAAGAGGGGGCGCCTTCCATACTCGTAAATAATGCGGGCATCACGCGTGACAACCTGTTGCTGCGTATGAAACCCGAAGAGTGGGACGATGTGTTGTCAACCAATTTAAGTGGCGCCTATCGGGTGTCCAAGGCCTGTTTGCGCGGCATGATGAAAGCGAAGCGCGGTCGCATTATCAGCATTGCGTCGGTGATCGGCATAACCGGCAACGCCGGGCAGGCAAATTATGCAGCGGCCAAGGCTGGCATGATCGGTTTTTCCAAATCCCTCGCGCGGGAGATCGGTTCGCGAAATATCACTGTAAATGTGATCGCGCCGGGCTTTATCGATACGGATATGACCCGTGTACTGCCCGAGGAGCAACGTAATGCCATGCTGCAAGGCATACCACTGGCCCGCCTCGGCGCTGGCATTGATATTGCCAACGCCGTTGTCTTTCTGGCGTCAGCGGCCGGCGCCTATATCACCGGGGAAACGCTGCATGTTAATGGCGGCATGCTTATGGACTGATCACTTGGAAAAATCAAGCGGAAAGCGTATAGATTGAGCGCGTTGATTCACATACAATACGCCTCCTCGGTAAAGCGCACGTCGATAAATCAAGGGCTTACCGAATTTTACAGCCTTCTCAGGAGAAGCGAGCAAATGAGCAGTATCGAAGAACAAGTGAAAAGCATTGTTGCCGAACAACTCGGAGTGAAAGAAGACGAGGTTACGAACGATGCTTCTTTCGTCGATGATCTTGGCGCTGACTCTCTGGACACGGTTGAACTCGTAATGGCTCTTGAGGAGGAATTCGAAACCGAAATTCCCGATGAAGATGCAGAAAAAATTACCACCGTTCAACAAGCAATCGATTTCGTTAACTCTCGGTCGAAAAAAGATTGAAAATAATAGGCGCGACGGCCTGCGTCGCGCCCTATTTTTCTGCGCGGCAGGATTGCCAGGTTCCGCGGTATCACATTGAGTAGCAGACGCGTTGTCATTACAGGTATGGGACTGGTGTCGCCTGTTGGCGGGCAGCTTGACCGTGCGTGGCGCAATGTTTGTGAAGGCGATGCGCAAATCGGGCTGATCGACTGTTTTGACGCTGGCAGCTACCCAACCCGCATTGCGGGCACAGTGCGCGACTTCAATGCGGACGATTACCTGGCACCGAAAGATCAACGCAAGAGTGATCCTTTCATTCACTACGGCGTTGCTGCGTGCACCGATGCACTCAAAGATTCGGGTCTCGAGATCACCGCCGAAAATGGCCACATGGTCGGCGTGGCAATGGGGGCAGGTATCGGCGGTATCGCCACCATCGAAGATAATTACGCAAAGCTGATTGCCGGCGGCGTGCGCAAGGTTTCGCCGTTTTACATTCCGGGCAGCATCATCAACATGGCGTCAGGCCAGGTCAGTATTCTCAATCACCTGACCGGACCAAATATCTCCATCGTCTCGGCCTGTGCGACCTCCACCCATTGCATTGGTATCGCGGGCCGCACTATCAGCTACGGCGATGCTGATGTGATGCTGGCGGGCGGGTCGGAGTTCGCTACCACGCCGTCGGCAATGGCGGGTTTTTGTGCAGCACGTGCGATGACCACTCGCAACGACGATCCCGCGGCTGCAAGCCGGCCATTCGACCGCGACCGAGATGGATTCGTACTCAGCAATGGCGGCGGCTGCGTCGTGCTTGAGGAACTGGAGCACGCCCAGGCCCGCGGTGCGAATATTTATGCGGAACTGATCGGGTTTGGCATGAGCGGCGATGCTTTTCATATAACCACGCCGCCGGCGGACGGTGAGGGCGCCCGTAAGTGCATGAGTTCTGCCATTCGCGATGCGGGCATTGACCCCGGCGATGTGGACTACCTGAACGCTCACGGCACCTCGACGCCGGCCGGTGATGTTGGCGAAACAGTGGCCATTCGGCGCGCCTTCGGGGCGGCCGCTGATAAGCTGATTGTCAGCTCGACCAAATCAACGACGGGCCATCTGCTTGGCGCAGCGGGTGTAGTCGAAGCGATTTTTTCCATCCTTGCGATCAAGCACCAGGTCATTCCGCCGACCATTAACCTCGAAAATCAGGACCCGGCCTGCGATCTCGACTACACCGCAAACGAGGCACGGGACGCGAAAGTCAAAATCTCGATGTCGAACTCCTTCGGGTTTGGCGGGACCAATGGCAGCCTGATTTTCAGGGCCTACCACTGAGCGCTGACGCATGAAACGCTGGCTGGCAACCGGCGTCGTGCTGGTTTTGCTGGTCTTCGGTGCGGGAGCTGTAGGACTTCTTCACGTCAGGGACTTTCTGCGCACGCCACTCACCGTGGATGCAAACGGCGCATTGTTTGAAGTGCGCTCGGGCGCCTCGTTTGCTGAAATAAGCGAGTTGCTCGGGTCGCGGGGAATTACCTCGAACAGTACTTTGCTGCGCTGGTATGCCCGCTGGACGAACGAGGCCAGCAAAGTGCAGGCCGGCGAATACCTTATCAAACCCGGTACGACGCCGGTCGCTCTGCTGCATCAATTCACTACGGGCGCAGTTCAGCTGTATTCGTTTACGCTCATCGAGGGCTGGAATCACCGCGAGCTGCTGCACGCGCTGCAGCAGCATCCAGAGGTCGCCGGGACTATGGAGGATGCGGACTGGCCCGACCTGCTAAGCGAGCTCGGCGCGGCAACAGACGCGCCGGAGGGACTGTTTTTACCGGAGACCTACCGATTTCCGCGAGCCACGACAGATCGCAAGGTGCTCGCGCAAGCTTACTCGCTGATGCAATCGGTGCTGAACGAGGAATGGTCTGCACGGGCCAAAGATGCACCCGTCAACAGCCCTTACGAAGCGCTGATTCTTGCCTCGATCATAGAAAAGGAGACGGGCAGAGCCGACGAGCGACAAAGAATCAGCGGCGTTTTCGCGCGGCGCCTTGCGAAGAATATGCGTCTGCAAACGGACCCGACCGTAATATACGGAATCGGCGCGACGTTCGACGGCAACCTGACCCGCAATGATCTCAGAACCGACACGGTGTATAACACCTACACCAGAGGCGGGCTGCCACCAACGCCCATAGCGATGCCAGGGCGTGCATCGATTCACGCTGCATTGCACCCGGCACCTGGCAACGAATTGTATTTTGTCGCGACCGGCCTTGGTGATGGCAGCCACTATTTCTCCGTCACGCACGAAGAGCATGAAAAAGCGGTGCAACGCTACCTGCGACAGCTGAGAAATACGTCAAACCGCAGTCAGGAATGAGCGCATGTATGAGAAATTGGCTGGCAATGACTAAGCAGAAAGTAAGCCGATGAACACTCCGCAACGTGGCAGGTTTGTCACTATCGAAGGGATCGAAGGGGTTGGCAAATCAACCCACCTGGCGCGCCTGGTCAGGCGCATAGAGGCGGCAGGCCACAAAGTACACATCACCCGTGAACCCGGTGGGACGCCTACGGCCGAGCGCATTCGGGACGTTGTACTGGGGCACGCAGCGGAGCCGGTGCCTGGAATGGCAGAATTGCTGTTAATGTTTGCTGCACGCTCATTGCTGGTTAGTAATGTGATACGGCCAGCGTTGGACGCCGGGACCTGGGTAATCAGCGACCGATTTGTCGATGCGAGCAGGGCGTACCAGGGTGGCGGTCGCGGCGTTCCTGCCGAGCGTATTGAAACCCTTGCCACGTGGGTGCTCGAAGGTTTGCGGCCCGACCTGACCTTGTTGCTCGATGCGCCGGTGGCGACCGGCATGGCGCGCACGGACTCGCGTGGCGATCCCGATCGCCTCGACAGCGAACAGGCCGATTTCTATGCGCGGGTCCGCGAGCGTTATCTCGAACTCGCCGCCGCGGAGCCCGACCGCTTTGTCGTTGTTGATGCGTCCGGTACATTATTGGACGTGCAGGACGAGATCGATCGGGTAGCGAGCTCATTGCTCGCGCACTCCTAGTTAATCTTTATTCTATGGAAATGCGTTAATCATTTGAAAAGTATGCAATTATCCTGGTTAATTGACTTCGCTGAGAGCTGGCTGGCGCGTGCCGGGCAGGGCCGACTGCCACACGCGGTGCTGCTCGCCGGCCCCCCGGGCGTCGGCAAACGTGCAGCTGCCGCCTGGATGGTAGAGCAAAAACTCAGTGTCGGCGCCGGTACGCCAGTGCCGGTTTTCCCGATTGCAGCAACGGAGCATCCCGACCTTCGCTGGCTGCGGCAGCTCGAGGACAAGCAGTCTATTTCAATCGATCAGGTTCGAGAACTCGTGGCCGAGCTGAGCCTGACGAGCTACCTCGGCCGCGGCAAGGTTGCGGTGGTCGATCCGGCAAGCGCCATGAACCGCAACGCAGCAAACGGTTTGCTCAAAACGCTCGAAGAACCGCCGGGCGATACGCTGATGATCCTCATCGCCGACCGGCTCGGCAATTTGCCAGCAACCATTCTCAGCCGCTGTCAGCGCATCAACTTCCACCTGCCCGCCGCAGCTGACG
>DDIS01000125.1:0-6423 GCA_002338615.1 Proteobacteria bacterium UBA1844
CGAGGAGATGCAACGCCGCCAGCTGCGAAAAGACGCGGCGAGACAGGTGCGTTACTTGCGGGGTACGACACTATGCTGCGCGCCGTAGTGATTCGATCAGGGAACCGATTTCGGCTGCCTTCGGCTTTACAATCCAGAACTTGTGCAGGAAGCTGCGGTAGTCGTCCTGGATTCTTTCTCCCCACTCGCTGCCGGTCAGTTCCACGTGCTGTGCGATGAGCGTACGCAAATGATGCAGGTGCGCTTCCATGCTTTCCGGCGTAATGCGGTGGATATCGATCAGTTCATGGTTGTAGCGATCGACAAAGTCGCGGTCGATATCCAGCACGTAGGCAAAGCCACCGGTCATGCCCGCACCGAAGTTAACGCCTGTGCGACCGAGGACCACGACCACACCGTCCGTCATGTATTCACAACAATGATCGCCAGCACCTTCCACGACCGCTGTCGCACCCGAGTTTCGAACCGCGAAGCGCTCGCCTGCGGTGCCGGATGCGAACAACCGGCCACCCGTCGCGCCGTACAGGCAGGTGTTGCCAATGATGGCTGTTTCATTCGCGGCATAGCGCGCGGCGGCCGGTGGCCGGATAACGATGCGGCCACCGGCCATGCCTTTGCCGACGTAGTCATTGGCGTCGCCGATCAGCGTCAGGTTCAGGCCCGCGACGTTCCAGACGCCGAAGCTTTGCCCGGCCGTACCCGTCAGGTTGATTTCCAGCGGTGTATCGGCCAGGCCGTGGTTGCCATGCAAACGGGCAATCTCACCGGAAAGTCGCGCACCGATCGAGCGATTGAAATTCTGTATGTCAAAGTGAAAGCGCCCACCCAACCGATCCCGAATCGCAGGCATCGTCGCCTCGACCATGGCCTCCGCCAGTTCGCCCTTGTCGAAGGGCTCGTTTCTGAGGTCCGTACAAAATTGCGGCGCGCTGGCTGCGAGACCGTTGTCGGAAACAATTGCCGAAAGATCGAGCCGCTGCTGCTTCTTGCTGTGCCCCGGCTGCAGCTCGAGCAAGTCCACGCGTCCGATCAGTTCTTCCAGCGTGCGCACGCCAAGTCCCGCCATCAGCATGCGCGCCTCTTCAGCGACGAAGCGGAAGAAGTTGATGACCATTTCCGGCAGACCAATAAAATACTCGCTGCGTAACACGTCGTTCTGTGTCGCGATGCCTGTCGCACAGTTGTTCAGGTGACAGATGCGTAAATACTTGCAGCCGAGCGCCACCATCGGTGCAGTTCCGAAGCCGAAACTCTCGGCACCTAGCATCGCCGCCTTGATAACATCGAGACCCGTCTTGAGGCCGCCGTCCGTTTGCAGCCGCACCTTGTGACGCAAATCATTGGCGCGCAAAACCTGGTGCGCTTCAGAAAGACCGAGCTCCCACGGGCTACCCGCGTACTTGACGGAACTCAAAGGGCTCGCACCCGTGCCGCCGTCGTATCCGGAAATCGTAATGAGATCGGCATAGGCTTTGACCACGCCGGCGGCGATCGTGCCAACACCCGGCTCTGCGACCAGTTTTACTGACACCAGCGCCAGCGGGTTGACCTGTTTGAGGTCGAAAATGAGCTGCGCAAGATCTTCGATCGAATAAATATCGTGATGCGGCGGCGGTGAAATCAGGCCGACGCCGGGTTTTGCAAAACGCAGTCTCGCGATCAGGTCGTTAACCTTGTGGCCCGGTAGCTGGCCACCCTCTCCGGGCTTCGCGCCTTGAGCAATCTTGATCTGTATGACTTCGGCGTTGATCAGGTACTCGGCCGTGACGCCAAAGCGACCCGATGCCACCTGCTTGATCTTCGACACGCGCTCGGTTTTGTAGCGCGCAGGGTCTTCGCCACCTTCACCGGAATTTGAGCGCGCGCCAATACGGTTCATCGCGATCGCGAGCGCTTCGTGTGCTTCGGGGGACAGTGCGCCAAGCGACATACCGGCGCTGTCAAAACGCGGCAATATGGATTCGACCGGTTCCACCTCGTCAAGCGGAACCGCTGGACCCGCAGGTGTGATCTTCATGAGGTCGCGCAGGGTTGCAACCGGGCGCTCGTTCACCAGCTTCGCGTATTCGCCGTAGCGCGCAAAATCACCTGAACGCACTGCAGCCTGCAAGGTAGTGACAACGTCCGGGTTGTAGCAGTGGTATTCACCACCGTGCACATACTTCAACAGGCCGCCCTGCGTTACCGGCTCGCGTGGTTCCCAGGCGACTTTCGCGAGCAACTGCTGGTCTTCGTGCAGGTCCTCGAAACTCGCGCCCTTGATGCGTGATGGCGTGCCGCGGAAACAGCGCGCAACGATCTCATCGCCGAGACCCACGATCTCGAACAGCTGCGCGCCGCGATAACTCGAGATCGAAGAGATGCCCATTTTCGACATGACCTTGAACAGGCCTTTGCGCACGCCGCGCCGGTACGCTCGCCCAAGCTGTTGTTGCTTGTCGAGATTGCCGCGCCGGCTGATATCGTACAGCGACTGGTACACGAGATAGGGATACACAGCGGTGGCGCCGTAGCCGATCAGGCAGGCGATGTGGTGCGGGTCGCGGGCAACGCCGGTTTCGACAATGATATTCGTGTCGCAACGAAGACCCGCCCCGACCAGGTGATGATGCACGGCGCCGGTTGCCAGCAGCGCGTGCACCGGCAGCTTGCCCTTTTCAATGTAGCGGTCACTCAGCATGATGAGCAGCTTGCCGGCGCGCGCGGCTTTCTCCGCCTGTGCACAAAACTGCTTGAGGGCATCGGCCAGTGGGAGTTTTTCCTCCACGTTCAGATCGATGAATTCGTGGCTGTCCTTGAACATGTCCGGGCCGAGCAACTGGCGCAGTTTGCGTTGCGACAACACCGGTGAATTCATGATGACCTGCTCGGCGTGCTCGGGTCCGATATCGAACAGGTTGCTTTCGCGACCGATATTCGTCTGCAGGGACATGACAATACGTTCACGCAAGGAATCGATTGGCGGGTTGGTTACCTGCGCAAATTGCTGCCGAAAATAGTCGAACGGTGAACGCACCTTGTTCGAAAGAACTGCCATCGGCGTGTCGTCACCCATGGAACCGACCGCTTCCATTTCAGTTTTCGCGAGCACAGCCACAACGTCGTGAATCTCTTCGCGACTCATGTTGAACATTTTCTGGTAACAACCAAGCGTCGCGGCGTCCATCGGCTCCGCCGCGGTGTGTGTGTCTACAAGATCCGACTCCAGATAGCGCACGCCGCGCTTCAGCCACTTTTTGTAAGGCGCACGCGACTTCAGGAGGTCGTGGATAGTGTCGTTATCAAGCAGCTCGCCGTTGATGAGATCCACTGCCAGCATTTCGCCAGGGCCGAGGCGACCTTTAGTGACGACATCTTTTTCGTCGTAATCGTAGACACCGACTTCCGAGGCAATCGTGATATGGCGGTCGCGCGTGATCACATAGCGCGCGGGCCGCAGCCCGTTACGATCGAGACAACACGCCGCGTAGCGACCGTCAGTCAGCACTATACCGGCGGGCCCGTCCCAGGGTTCCATCTGGCAATCGTAAAACTCGTAAAATGCGCGTACGTCGGGATCGATATCGTCCACAGTTTGCCAGGCAGGCGGCAGCAGGAGACGCATTGCCTGCAGCACGTCCATACCGCCCGCGCGCAGGATCTCGAGCATGTTGTCGAGACTGGACGAGTCGGAGCCGGTCAGTGAAATGATCGGGACAAGGTCGGATATGTCATCGAGTTTGTCGGAGCGAAAATTTTTCGCCCGTGCCTGCGCCCAGTTTCTGTTGCCCTGGATAGTATTGATTTCGCCGTTGTGTGCCAGGAAGCGAAACGGCTGCGCGAGCCGCCACTCAGGCAAGGTATTGGTCGAGAATCGCTGGTGAAACACGCAGACCGAAGACTGCAACCGCGGGTCTTTGAGGTCCGGGTAAAAGTCCGCCAGCACGCGCGGCATGATCATGCCCTTGTAGCTGATGCTCACCGAGGACAGGCTGGCGATGTAGGCATCGGTCGCGCCAATCCGGTTTTCGGCGCGGCGACGCGCAAGAAACAGGCGTCGATTGAAACGGCCACGCGGCATGCCGTCCGTTGCATTGACGAACACCTGCTCGATCCTCGGCAAGGTACGCAATGCGAATTCGCCACAGACCTCTTTGTTCGTCGGCACAACGCGCCAACCGACGCACTCGAGCCCGATATTGGCGATTGCCTGCTCAATTTCCCGGCGCGCTGTGGCTGCCAGATCTTCGTCCTGACTCAAAAACACGGTACCGGCGGCGAAGCGCTCATTGAGTACAAAACCGAGCTCGCGCCCTACGCGGCGGAAAAACGCTTTCGGAAACTTCATCAACAAGCCGCAGCCATCGCCGGTCTTGCCATCCGCGGCGACGGCGCCCCTGTGCGTCAGGCGGGCGAGCGCGGAGATCGCCGTCTCGACCACCCAGTGACTTGGCAGGTCGTCGAGATTGGCGATCAGGCCAAAACCGCAACTGTCGCGGTCGAAGGCCGGGTCATAGAGTCCCGATGTTTTTCGTAGTGTCATGCAGTCTCTTGAAGCGTGCCGCGCGCGCCTCAGTGCTGGTTTCCGTAAATTTAGAGGCGGCGCTTGCTCTGACGAGCAGACCTGGCTCAGCGCGGTCCGAGCGTATCAGTATAAAGAAGGCGTCGGAATGCTCACTATTTCAGCACTATAATACGCAGGAAAACCGAGCCAGGACAATCAGTTGCGCCAGATCGTCGCGATCAGTTCATGGGCCCGGCGACTGGTTGCGCGCGTAACTGACACGGTGGCCGGCGAATCGTTGTTAGCGGTAGCCAGCCGCCTGCAAGCGAACGACGCCGTCCTCACGGAAGTGTGCGGGTCGTATCGCCGGCAAATCAAAGCCCAATTCGCCCTCAAGAGCATAGGAGATTTCGCGCCGGGTTGCGTCTCGTGCCACGAACATGAGCCCTGGTGCCGTGCGAAGAAGATCGAGCTCGACGCTGATGACAAATTCCGCGTCACTACCGGCCGGGATGTGCAGTGCGCATGGCGTACTGCCGCTCGCAAAGCTCTGGCCATCGAGTTCGATCGAATACCGGATCGATTTAACGGGCAGGGGATATGCGTTCGGATTGGTCATATCAAAGGACAAGAGGAAGGTCTGGCGACTCATGTCGAGGTGCTGCACCGCGACATTTCTGAGACTGACCCTCGGCGCGGCCGCGATATCGTCCAGTGACGCGCACGCCAGCAACTGCATGCATGCCAGAACGATTGCGCTCTGTCGAACGATCCTGCTTTTTAGAACTGCTTTCGCGTTCATAGGACCCCCGTTGCCGCTCTTTCCCGCCAACCGGTGAAGCACCCCGGCTTCTGTTAAAGTTTACGGAAATCGGGCACGCGGGCACCCGGAACGGTCAATTTCGTGACGCAGTTCGCGGTTTGGCACCTATTCATTGGCTTTCGGCAGGCGTAGCCCGGGCGCTTGCGCACACGGGATCACGATATGGCAGTAAAACTACTAAGCGAGTCGGGGGAGGCAACCATCACCGACGAAGACCAGCTGCGGATCCAGGCCATCCTGATGTTCTGGTTCCGGGAACAGCAATTGAGTGCGCCACAAATTGACCGTCGCATGGATATCTGGTTTGGCGAAGATGCCGAGTTTGACAAGGAGATCGAAAAGCATTTCATGGATGATGTCGCGCTCGCATCGGATGGCAAGCTCGACTATTGGGCTGATGACCCGCATGGCCGGCTGGCCCTGATACTGCTGCTCGACCAGTTTCGTCGCAATATCTATCGCAATACCGCCAAAGCATTTGCAAAGGACAAGGCCGCACTCAAATTATGCGTGGAAGGCGCGATGGAAAAGAAGGACCGGGCACTGACGCCTATTGAGCGCGTGTTTTTCTACATGCCGCTGCAACATGCGGAGTCCCGAAAAGTACAGGCCAAGTCGCTTGCGTTGTACAACAAGCTTGCCGAGGTGGTATCACCCACTTACCAGGCAACATTCAGTACGGTCGCCCAGTTCGCCGAGTTGCACCACGACATTATCGAAAGATTCGGACGCTTCCCGCATCGCAACGGGCTTTTGAACCGCAAAAACACACCGGACGAAGACGAGTATCTCGCAGCTGAAAGCCCCAATTTCGGTCAGGGCTAGACTTTTATCGGCACCAGGTGGCGGCGCGATAACCGTGCGAAGCGCCAGCCGAGAAGGATAGCGGCAACGCTAAGACCCGCGATAAAACCGGCCCAGATGTAGTTTGGTGGTAGCTCGTAAGTTACTGCCGCCATATAGGCGAGCGGAAACGCGATCACCCAGAATGCAAAGGTGTTGATGATCATCGGAAACTTCGTGTCTTTGTAGCCGCGCAGTGCGCCCGCGCCACCTATCTGCAGGCCGTCTGCTATCTGAAATATTGAAGCCATCAGCAACAGGCTGATCGCGATAC
>DDIS01000125.1:6519-8013 GCA_002338615.1 Proteobacteria bacterium UBA1844
AGCAACAGGCTGATCGCGATACTGCTGACCGCGGGATCATCGGTGTACAGCGCGACGATCGAATCGCGAAATATCAGCATGAAAATAGCCGAACAACTCATGAATGCCCCGCAGACAAAAATGCCGAAGGTGCCGGCGTAGCGCGCACGAAACGGCTCAGCGGCTCCGAGCTCATGACCGACCCGAACCGTGATTGCGGAGCTGAATGCGAGCGGTACCATGAACATCGTGGCAGCAAAGTTGATTGCAATCTGGTGCGCGGCGGTAATCTCGGTGCCGCGCGTGCCCATCAGGAGGGCAACCGCGTTGAAAAGGCCTGCTTCGGCGGTGATCGTTACCGCGATCGGTATACCCAGCGCCAGGATCTCCCTAAGGACGTTGGCACGCGGTAGTGCAATTCTTGAAAAAAGATGCATTGGCGCGTAGGCCTTGTGGCGCAGCATGTAGGTAAAAAGAATGAAAGCGATGAGCCACATCGTAATGGCGCTGGCGAGACCACAACCGACAGCGCCCATCGCCGGCAGCCCGAAATGCCCGTACATCAGCACGTAGTTCAGAAATACGTTGCAGATAAATGCGAACACGGACGTGTACATGATGGGCCGGGTTTCGCCGATGCCCTCCGTCGTGAACCTGAGCGCAAGAAAAACGAAGATGCCGGGCGCGCCGAGTGATATCGCCTTGGTGTAGCCGATCGTCAGGTCCCTGAACTCGGCATCGATGCCAATCGCAACGAGCAGCGGTTCGACCAGGTAGTACGCCGCCAGCATCACCGGGATTGAAAGCGCGATGCCGAGATACATGCCTTGACGGGTATACCGTCCAATCAGCTCGGGCCGGCCAGAGCCATGATAGCGAGCCGCAATGGGGGATATCGCCATCAGTATGCCGAGGCCAATGGTAAAAGCGAAAAACCAGACGCTGCCACCAATTGCGACGCCGGCCAGTGTCCGTGCCCCGAGCTTTCCTGACATGACAGCATCGGCAAACTGCATACCCGCGATCGACAGGTTGTTGACGATGAGTGGCCCGGCAAGCCGCAGTAAACGCGCCATCTCGTTGCGCCATGATAGGGGTGCTGTCGTCGCCATCACGTTGATTCTTGTTGCTTTTATTAGAGGTCGCCATGATTGCACGACCGACTGCCTGATACAGCACCCATTTTATGCCCGACAGGGGCCTTGTCGAATACGAATTCCGGTGGCAATAGTGTAAAGTTCTGCGCAATTTCACTGATCCACAAGGTCTGGAGGCAATCATGCTGCATGATGGACGCGCAATACGCGTGGCCGTGGTGGGCGGATCCCGTATCCCCTTTTGCCGCGCGTATTCGGTGTACAAGAATTGCTCGAACCAGGACATGATGACCGCCGCGTTGCGCGGTGTCGTCGATCGCTTCGACCTCAAGGGTCAGACGCTGGGCGATGTCGCGCTGGGCGCGGTCATCAAGCACTCACGGGACTGGAATCTCGCCCGCGAATCGCTGATCGACGC
>DDIS01000123.1 GCA_002338615.1 Proteobacteria bacterium UBA1844
ACCAGCCATTGCGAGGCCTTGTCGGCCAACAACTGTGCCGGGGCTTTGGAGTTCTGCGCCTCTTGCACCAGCTTGACGATCTGCGCCAGGGCCGTATCCGCGCCCACTTTGGTGGCGCGGTACTTGAAGCTGCCGCTCTTGTTGATGGTCGCGCCGATGACCGTGTCACCGGGCTTTTTCGCCACCGGCATGGACTCACCGGTGAGCATCGATTCGTCCACTTGCGACTCGCCCTCCAGCACCTCGCCGTCCACCGGGATCTTGTTGCCAGGGCGGATCACAACAATGTCATCCTTCGCCACCTCAGCGGTCGGGATCTCGCGCTCCTGACCATCGCGGAGCACTGTGGCCTTCGGTGGCGCAAGATCCATCAGCGAGCGAATAGCGTCCGAGGCACCCGCGCGGGCGCGCATCTCCAGCCAATGGCCCAGCAAAATGAACACCAGCAGCACGGCCACCGCTTCAAAAAACTGCACGCCGTCAAAGAAGAACGTCGCACCGAGACTGAACAGGTAGCCGGTTCCCACGGAGAGCACCACCAGCACCGCCATATTGAGCACACCGTTTTTTAGTGCCCGCCAGGCAGCCACGAAAAACGGCCAGCTCGGCCAGATGATGGCAATGCTCGCCAGTACGAACAGCCATTGATTGAGCGCCAGGCCAAACGGCGGTTCGGGCGGCGTAAACAGCCCGCCCATCGGCGAGTAAACGAAGATCGGAATAGCGAACAGCAGACACACCCAGAAGCGATTGCGCATGTCGCGCACCATCGACTGCATGTCCATGCCGCCACCGTGGCCCATGTCATGCGCCATTTCGTCTTTGCCGCCCTCCTCGGTATGCGCCGCATGACCACCATGACCGCGATGAGTGTCTCCGACTGCCGGCGCCGCAACAGCCTCACTCGGCTGATCAGCCGGGTGGCAGACGTGCTTGGGTTGCATCTCGCCGGCGCAATGGTAGCCGCACTCGTGGACGCGCTTCCTGATAGTATTGAGATCGATTTGTGACTCGTCATAGGTCACCGTTGCGCTACTCGCCACGTAGTTGACCTCCGCTTTGCTTACGCCCGGCAGCCGCTCCAGTTGTTTCTCTACACCGGCGGCACTTAGAACCGACAAGAGTCCCGCCACTTCGATAACCGTTGTTTTCATGCCTAACCCCTTGTCAATGTCGGTGACCTGTTTTCTGGTCGCGATTTGGCGGATCGTCGGTGTCCGGCTTGTCGTCCCCGCGACTTCCATGTCCGCCGTGCCCGCCGCGACCTCCATGTCCGCCGTGTCCGCCGTGTCCAAATAGATGCATCGCAATGAAGGCAATGCCAATCAATACCCAAAAACCGTTTTCGGTCAGCCAGTTCATAGTGATTCCTTTGTCATTTCTCGTACTGATAGGGTTAGCAAGGTGCGCTTGTTTCCGGCGCCGGGTTGTGCCAACCATTGCTACCCCCGATCAGAGCGCGTGCGGCCGGCGGGCCCCATGTTCCCGACGGGTATTCCACCGGCGGCGCGTCAGCATCGAGCATCGGCTGAACCACGCGCCAGGCCGCTTCAACGCTCTCGTCCTGAGTAAACAAGGCGGGATCGCCACGCAGCGCGTCACGCAGCAACCGTTCATAGGGCAGATTTGCATCACCGCTGGCATGGCGTGCGACCAACTCCGCCGACTCGCCCACCATGCCATCGCCCGGTTGCTTTACACGCGTGCCTGTCGCAATGACAACCTCCGGACTGAGTCGAAATCGAAAGTAGTTCGAAAGCCCACCGGCCGGCTCATCGAAGATGGCCAGTGGTGTTGGCTTGAGCCGCACGAACACTTCCGTGGCGGTCATCGGTAAGCGTTTTCCGGCCCGAAGGTAGATTGGCACGCCTGACCAGCGCCAGGTATCGATGTTCAGCCGACACGCCGCGAACGTCTCGACGCTCGAGTTCGCTGATACGCCCGCTTCGTCCCGGTAGCCTTCGAACTGGCCGCGCACAACGGACAAAGGATCAATCGGGCGCATGGCCCGAAACAGGCGCAGCTTTTCAGCGCGCGCAGCGCTCGCATCACGCACAGCAGGCGCATCCATGGTCAGCAGCGCAACCAGCTGCAGAAGATGGTTCTGTACGACGTCACGAGCGGTGCCGACCTCTTCGTAGAATCGGCCACGACCCTGCACACCAAACGCTTCCGCCATCGTCACCTGAATACTGTCGACGTAGTGCCTGTTCCAGATCGGTTCCAGGAAGCTGTTGGCGAATCGAAAATACAACAGATTCTGCACCGCTTCTTTGCCCAGGTAATGGTCAATGCGAAACACAGATTGTTCGTCGAAGACAGCATGCAAGGTTCGATTGAGGGTTCGTGCGGAAGCCAGATCACGGCCAAAGGGTTTTTCAACCACGACTCTGGCACCCGCGACGCAGCCGGCTTTAGCCAGGCCGTTCACCACGGTTTCGAACATGCCGGGTGCGACGGCGAGATAGAACAGCGGCCGGACACGGTCGCTGAGCGCTTGCTTGAGTCGCAAGTAGGTGGACTCGTCGTTGTAGTCGCCTCCCACGTAGTGCAGTTGCGCGGACAATCGATCCACGGCCGACGTATCCACATCGCCGGTCTCGGTGAGGCTGTCTCCAACGCGCGCACGCAAGCGCGCAAGCGTCCAGCCACCGCGCGCGACACCAATCACCGGTATCGGCAGATTGCCGCGGGCCACCAATGCCTGCAGCGCCGGGAAGATCTTTTTGTAGGAAAGATCACCGGTGACACCGAAGATAACCAGCGCGTCGCAGTCGGACCCGGACATTGTCAGTTGCCCGTTTTCTCGGCGTGCCCACCAAATCCGTGTCGCATGGCGGAAAGCACCTGGTTGGCGAACTCCGCCTGCCCGCGCGAACTGAAGCGAGCGTAGAGCGCCGCACTCAGCACCGGCGTCGGCACGCCTTCATCAATCGCTGCGGCGATCGTCCATCGCCCCTCGCCGGAATCCGAGACCCGTCCCGCATAATCGCTCAGCACAGGGTCCTCACGCAGCGCCATAGCCGTAAGATCCAATAGCCAGGACGGAATAACGCTGCCGCGCCGCCAGAGCTCGGCGATTTCGGGCAAGTCCAAATCGTATTGATAGTGAGATGGTTCGCGCGTCGGCGCCGTCTCAGCGTCGGCAACCCTGTCGCGCGTGCCGACATTGGCGTTGTGCAGGATGTTGAAGCCTTCAGCGTAGGCCTGCATAAGACCATACTCAATCCCGTTGTGGACCATTTTGACGA
>DDIS01000062.1:0-3463 GCA_002338615.1 Proteobacteria bacterium UBA1844
CGCGGCGCGACGCCGCTCCTACGGGAGACATTGCGATGAGCACGCGCCCCGCCGTCAGCCAGTTGCGCACGGTCGGGGAGCTCGTTGAACTCGATGTCGGCGACGACATCGCTTCGAGCCCACGCTATAACGAGGACATCGCGCCCACCCGCGCCGAACAACGCACCTGGTCGCGCTGGAACGTGGCCTCCCTGTGGGTCGGTATGGCCATCTGTGTGCCCACGTACATGCTGGGTGGCGTCCTCACCGCCTACTTCGGCTTGTCGGTCAGCGAGGCGCTCTGGACAATTTTGATCGCCAATATCGTGGTGCTCGTGCCGCTGACCCTGAATGCCTACCCGGGCACCAAGTATGGCATCCCCTGCCCCGTCGTATTGCGGGCGTCCTTCGGCATTATCGGTTCCAACATTCCCGCGCTGATCCGTGCAATCGTCGCCTGCGGCTGGTTTGGCGTGCAGACCCTGTTCGGCGGCATTGCCATCCACTTGCTCCTGTCCGCACTATTCGATGGCTGGGCTGCGCTCGGCGGCACCGGCGAAGTACTGGGGTTTTTCATTTTCTGGCTTGCCAATATCACGGTGGTGATTCGTGGCGCCGAATCGATCAAGATCCTCGAAGCGATCTCAGCACCCTTGCTGCTCATCGTTGCGATCGGCCTTATCGCCTGGGCCTTGCCGCGAGTGTCTCTCGCGGAAGTTCTGGCGACACCAGCGACACGCCCCGAAGGCGCACCGCTCCTGGGTTATTTCATGGCCGGGCTGACGGCGATGGTTGGTTTCTGGGCGACGCTGTCGCTGAACATTCCGGACTTTTCCCGCTTCGCCCGCTCGCAACGCAGCCAGATCATCGGCCAGATAATAGGACTGCCGTTTACAATGCTGTTGTTCTCGGGGCTCGGCGTGTTGTTAACGGCGGCTTCAATGAACCTCGTCGGCGAAACCATCTCTGACCCAATCAACCTGATCGGCCACATCGACAGCCCTGGCTGGGTGGTGCTCGCGATGCTGATGATTATCATCGCCACGATCTCGACGAATACTGCCGCCAATATCGTCTCGCCAACCAACAGCTTCCAGAACATTGCCCCGAAGTACGTTAACGAGACTCGCGGCGTCCTCATCACAGGTGCGATCGGCATAATGCTGATGAGCTGGGAGCTGTTGCAAAAACTCGACTGGATTGGGACCGACATCAGCCTCGAAAGCCTGTATTCGAACTGGCTGCTTGGATACTCGAGTTTGCTCGGACCAATTGCAGGAATTATGGTCGTGGACTACTTCCTGGTTAAGAACCAGCAGTACGACCTGCTGGCCCTGTACCAGGACAACACAGGTTACCCGGCCTGGAACCGGGCGGGCCTACTGGCCCTGGCGATTCCGGTGGGCCTCACGCTGATCGCAATCACCACGGGCAAGCTCGGCTGGTTCTATAATTATGGCTGGTTTACCGGCTCATTTTTTGGCGGCGTTATTTATTACCTGCTCGCCAAAAAATCAACACGGAGTTCGTCATGACGATACTCATCAAAGGCGGCACCATCGTGAATGCGGAGCAAAGCTTCCGCGCCGACGTGCTGTGCCAGGACGGAAAAATTGTTGCCCTGGGCGAGACGCTCGAACGCGCCTCGGGCACCAAGCTAATCGATGCCGGCGGCCAGTACGTCATGCCGGGTGGCATCGATCCGCACACGCATATGCAGTTGCCGTTCATGGGTACGGTCGCGAGTGAGGACTTTTATTCAGGTACCGCGGCCGGGCTTGCGGGTGGCACGACGATGATCATCGACTTCGTCATCCCCAACCCGCAGCAGGACATTTTGGAGGCCTACCACCAGTGGCGCGGCTGGGCCGAAAAGTCCGTCGCGGATTACACGTTTCATGTCGCAATTACCTGGTGGGACGAAACCGTGCACGCGGCGATGGAAACACTCGTGCGCGACTTTGGTGTGAACAGTTTCAAACACTTCATGGCGTACAAGGGCGCCATCATGGCGGACGACGAGATCCTGGTGAACAGTTTTACGCGCGCACTCGAACTCGGCGCGATCGTCACTGTGCATGCTGAAAACGGCGAGCTCGTCTATCGACTGCAGCAATCCATTTATGAAAAGGGCATCCGCGGCCCCGAGGGACACCCTTTGTCGCGCCCGCCTGAAGTCGAAGGTGAAGCAGCCAACCGGGCCATCCGCATCGCCGAGGTGCTCGGTGTGCCGTTGTACGTTGTGCACAATTCCTGCCGCCAGTCGCTGGAAGCCATTACCCGCGCACGCAATGAAGGCCAGCGAGTATTCGGCGAAGTATTGGCGGGCCACTTGCTGATCGACGATTCCGTGTACCGTGACAAGAATTTCGATCGTGCCGCGGCCCACGTGATGAGCCCACCGTTTCGCGCAAAGGAACACCAGGAAGCACTCTGGCGCGGCTTGCAATCGGGCAACCTGCAAACCACGGCAACCGATCACTGCTGCTTTTGTGCCGAGCAAAAAGCGGCGGGCAAGGACGACTTCCGCCTCATCCCGAATGGCACGGGCGGCATCGAGAACCGCATGGAGGTGCTCTGGGAGCACGGCGTGCGTACCGGCCGCCTGACCATGAACGAGTTTGTCCGGGTGACATCGACCAACGCGGCGCAGATCTTCAACATCTACCCGAGGAAAGGCAGTATCTCGGTAGGTGCCGATGCCGACATCGTCGTCTGGGATCCCGCGGCAACGAAAACCATCTCCGCGAAAACGCATCATCAAAAAGTCGACACAAACATTTTCGAGGGCATGAAAGTAACGGGCGGCGCGTCGCACACGATCAGTCGCGGCAAGCTCGTGTACTCGGGCGGCGAACTGGATGTCGAGCGAGGTGCAGGCCGCTATGTTGAACGACCGCCGTTTGCAGGCTACTACGACGCGCTAAAGCTGAAGGCGAAGCATTCCGAGCCTGTCGCGGTCAGGCGCTGATAGGCCACCGGACTTCGCCGTGACCAAATCTTTCCCCGACATTCGCAGCAAGCGGCTTGATCTTGCCGAAATTGATCATAATTTCCAAGACTTACATGAACCTCTGTCGCGCTCCGAGGCTCTCATCGAGGCGGATCGTTGCTACTTCTGTTTCGATGCTCCCTGCACGACGGCCTGCCCGACCGGCATCGATATTCCCGCCTTCATCCAGAAGATTCGCAGCGATAACGTGCGCGGCTCGGCACACACGATTTTGACTGAAAACATCATGGGTGGCATGTGCGCAAGAGTGTGCCCCACCGAAGTGCTGTGCGAACAAGCCTGTGTGCGCAACACGCACGAGGACAAGCCGGTCGAGATCGGCCTGTTGCAGCGTTACGCAACAGACCCCGAGTTTGAGGAAACTGGCCGGCCTCGCGCACCGTTGTTCACGCGTGCCAAGGCGAGCGGTCGCAAGGTGGCCGTGGTGGGTGCTGGCCCGGCCGGGCTCTCCTGCGCGCACCGGCTTGCCCG
>DDIS01000062.1:3556-39445 GCA_002338615.1 Proteobacteria bacterium UBA1844
GTCCTGCGCGCACCGGCTTGCCATGCTCGGGCACGAGGTCGTGGTGTTCAATTGCGACAGGAAAGCCGGCGGCTTGAACGAATACGGTATTGCCGCGTACAAAACCGTCGACGATTTCGCACAGAAAGAGGTTGAGTACATTCTGTCGATTGGCGGCGTCGAGATACGAAACGGCGTGTCGATCGGTAAAGAACTGAGCATCGACGATCTCAGGCAGAGCTACGATGCGGTTTTTCTCGGTATTGGCCTCGCAACGGTCAATGAACTTCGCATCGATGGCGACGACCTGCCGGGCGTCATCAACGCGATTGACTATATTGCCGAACTGCGACAAAGCAAGGACAGGTCCGCACTCTCGGTTGGTGGGAATATCATCGTGCTTGGCGGTGGCATGACGGCCATTGACATTGCCGTGCAAAGCAAGCGCCTCGGCGCACCAAACGTCACCATTGCCTACCGGCGCGGACCCGAACAGATGGGTGCCAGTCGCTACGAACAACAGCTCGCACAAACCAATGGCGTCCTTATCCGTCACTGGCTGCAACCAAAGCGAATGATCGGCAAGCAACACGTTCATGCGGTGGATTTTGCCCACACCGCCATCGATCAAGCGGGCAAACTGGTAGAAACCGGTGACATTCTCAGGCTCGAGGCGGATGTTGTGTTCAAGGCAATTGGGCAGGCACTGGATGCCACACCACTACCCTCCGCACTCACGATGTCGGGTGGCAAATTGAGCGTGGATGAGGAATTCAGGACTTCACTCGATGGCGTATGGGCGGGCGGTGATTGCGTGCAAGGTGGTGACGACCTGACGGTCAGCGCCGTACAACACGGCAAACTTGCAGCGATCTCCATAGACAGGCGCTTGCGCGGTACGTGATGAAGAGGAACGCGACATGGCTGATCTGACTTCCGAGTTTCTGGGCATCCGGACGCCAAACCCGTTCTGGCTCGCCTCTGCGCCACCAACCGACAAGGCCTATAACGTTAATCGTGCATTCGAAGCTGGCTGGGGCGGCGTGGTCTGGAAGACACTGGGCGAGGACCCGCCTATCGTGAACGTCAGTGGGCCGCGCTACGGCGCGCTCTACAGTAACGATCGCCGCGTGATCGGATTCAACAATATCGAACTGATTACCGACCGGCCCTTGCAGACCAATCTCGAGGAAATGCGCCAGGTCAAACGCGACTGGCCGGACCGTGCGCTGGTTGCGTCGGTCATGTTGCCCATGAACGAAGCGGCCTGGCAAAAATACCTGCCGATGATCGAGGACACGGGCGCGGATGCCTTTGAACTGAACTTCGGCTGCCCGCACGGCATGTCCGAGCGCGGCATGGGTGCTGCGGTGGGCCAGGTGCCCGAGTACATCCAGATGGCTGCGGAGTGGGCGAAAAGCGCTGCCAGTGTGCCGGTCATTGTGAAGCTGACGCCCAACGTTACAAATATTCTGCCCCCTGCAAAGGCCGCACTCGATGGCGGCGCGGATGCCGTTTCACTGATCAACACGATTAACTCGATCATGCGCGTCAATTACGACACGCTGACGATGTATCCGACGACCGATGGTAAGGGTACACACGGTGGCTATTGTGGTGAGGCGGTCAAGCCGATCGCATTACACATGGTTGCAGAGATTGCTCGCACAAAGGAAACATCAAGTTTGCCGATCTCGGGTATCGGTGGCATATCCGACTGGCGGGACGCGGTTGATTTTCTCGCCCTG
This sequence comes from Proteobacteria bacterium UBA1844, assembly GCA_002338615.1. Lineage (GTDB taxonomy): Bacteria > Pseudomonadota > Gammaproteobacteria > Steroidobacterales > Woeseiaceae > UBA1847. The sequence goes on from DDIS01000062.1 coordinate 5,284, forward strand.
GGTGCAAGCAACGTACAGGTTTGTACGGCCGCGATGGTGTACGGCTTCAGGATTATCGATGACCTAGCAGATGGCCTCCGCCGCTTTCTCGATGACAAAGGAATGCAGCATGTCAGTGAGCTGGTGGGCCGCGCCGTGCCAAGCGTGACGGACTGGCAGTACCTGAACCTGAACTATGTCGAAAAAGCCGTAATTGACCAGGCGCTGTGCATCAAGTGCGGCCGTTGCCATGTTGTCTGCGAGGATACTTCGCACCAGGCGATTACTCATACGGTCAACGGGACACGAAAGTTCGAAGTGATTGATGCCGAGTGCGTCGGTTGCAACCTGTGCGTCAGCGTTTGTCCGGTGGATAGCTGCATAACGATGCAACCGATGAACTCCGGAACGGATCCACGCACAGGACGGGCGATCAGCCAGACCAAGGCAGACTGGACGACACATCCGAACAACCCGATGCGGCGCGAACCATGAGCACGGATGAGCAACTCGCGAAACGTGCACTTGCCGTGCGCAAGAACGCTTACAACCGCTATTCAGGCTTCAGCGTCGGCGCGGCGCTGCTGGACAATAAAGGCAACGTCTATGCGGGTTGCAATGTCGAGAATGCATCCTACCCGCAAGGTAGCTGTGCCGAGACCGGTGCCATTGCGGCAATGATCGCTGGAGGCGGCGGCACAATTAAGACTATCGTCGTTGCCGGCGGCAGCGGCGAAGTAAGCACCTGCACACCCTGTGGCGGCTGTCGGCAAAGAATTGCCGAGTTCGCCGATGCCGAGACGCGTATCCTGGTACTCAATGATGAGAAAAGCTGGCAATCGTACTCGATTGCAGAATTGCTGCCGGCGTCTTTTCGACTGGGGTGACCGTGACGCAGCGAATTGCGGCCGGCGCTGGTGTCCTGCTTGCAACTACGAGCCAAACAGGTAAATGCTTTCATGACTACTGACACTAAAAAGATCTCCATTTATATCTCTGTGGCGTCTTTCGCAGCGTTTATCCTGGTTGCCTGTCAATCCGGTAACGATGCACAAGAAGCGCTGGAAGAAGCGAATCTCGAGAAGGCCGTTTATTGCATGCAGCTTTTGGAAATTGAGTTGGACGTTGATACAGCGGACCGCGAGTGCTTTGCCAAGAGCTATGTTCAGCATGCACCTCATGTCCCGGATGGGCGAGATGCAATCGTTTCCTTTTTCGCAGCCAGGGCCGTGAAGTTTCCCGAAAGCTCCATTGAAATAAAGCGAGCCGCAGCCGATGGTGACCTGGTCTGGATGCACCTCCATTCCAAACGGACTCCGGATGCGCGTGGAAGTGCCATCATCCATATCTTTCGGATGGAAGACGGAAAGTTTGCTGAGCACTGGGAGGTGGGCCAGCCGGTTCCGGAGGAATCAGTTCACGACAACCCGATGTTCTAGCCCTGACTGTTCATGAATCGGCCGGTTGGAACCGCAACCCAAAGCAAAACCTTCAAATGACGTTCAAATATTGTGCAAAGTGAGCGAGTAACCGCTGATCCATTCTTGAGGGGAAGGCGGATCGCTATTACGGGAGCGGGCCGAGGCCTTGGCCGGACCCTGGCAATTATTGCCGCCGATCATGGCGCGGAAACGGTATTGCTCGGGCGTGACATCGATGCCCTCAATATCGTTGCCGATACGATACGCGCCCGTTCCCGATGTGACTCTCTGGTCGTTGCTTGTGATCTTGCCGAGCCAGATGGCATCCTGTCAGCGTGCAAAGCTGTACTTGATAAGAATCCAATAGTTGATGTGCTGATCAATAATGGAGCGCCGTGGTTGGAGGGCTGTCTCGACGAGTTGTCCGACACAAAGATTGCTTCTACCGTTGCTGCGGCCGTTTCTGGAACTATTCTTGTCACCAAAGGATTGCTTCCCGGTCTTCGCCAGTCAAACTGTGCCGACATCATCACTGTTGTCTCCACCTCCGGACTTCCTGGGTGGGACCTCAGCGGCGCTTCGGTGCCGTTCTACGCCGCGAAGCACGGTCAGGCTGGTTTCAGCAATAAACTTCGGCATGAGTTGAAAGGCACTGGAATACGGGTATCTGCGATTTATCCGCCAGACTTCGACGACGCGGATCCGACGGTCGCCAGCTGGGATAGGGCGGCAGGCGAAAACGTGAAGATTTCCAGCCGCGAAGTAGTGTCAACTTTATTTTTCATGTTGGCCGCTCCAAGAGCATGCAACTTTCCAATTGTGATTCTGGAAGGAATGCCTGAGGGACAGCCAGGAGAATAAGCATGAAAGTCAACACATGGCCTATTCCGTACAGGCTGTTCCGAGCCGAACAGCTGGTAGTCCTATGATGCTCAAACGCTGAATCAAATCATTCAGTCTCATCCAGTTGAAACAGGTCCTCAACCTGTCGATCAAAGGCCTTTGCAAGTTTCAACGCCAGGATAGTGGATGGGACGAATACCGAGTTCTCAATTGTATTGATCGTTTTTCGACTGACCCCGATTGTTTCCGCCAGCGTGGCCTGGGTAATACCAAGGCGCTCTCTTTCGGTTTTGAGGTTGTTTTTCAGAATCACGGCTAGCGGCACGCCTGCAACTCAAGAAAGGCCCGGGTCACGAGCGCGGACACCAGGGCGATTGTCACCAGTATGCGGGCCACATCGATACCCGAAACCGGGTAGACCGTCATGATCGGCATCATGATCAACGTGGATAAGATCGTCATCCAGAAACCGGCCCGGTAGCTTTTCAGGCGAAAGCTCTGGGTGACTTCATCGTTCAAAAACAGCCCCAGCCGTCCGCCCTGACGCCAATCCAGCAATTTCACCGGCAGCGCCGTCAAGTTCAGGGCAGTAAGACCGATCAGCAACAGCCAAAGAAGAATGCGTTCCCCGCTGGCCTCGCCGAAGCGACCGATCACATGAATTGTCAATATAAAGGCAAGAAGAATAAAAATAACGGCCAATTTTCGGGACCGTGTTTCAGCGTGCTCCACGATGCTGGTCATTTGTCTCTCGTTCGATACGAATATAACCTATAGGTTACATATAACCTCAAGGTTACACTTTGTCAAGCGTTGGCAGTTTATAATTGCAATCGATCAAAGGATCGGCGATCGGGGATAGCGCATGGACAAATACATCGTGACTCGTGAAGAAATTGAGGGCTTCGACGGAATCGAAAAGACTCACTTTCTCAACACTAACGCATGTCGCCGCAATAAATCTCTCGGTGATCTGACGGGTTTACAAGGCTTTGGAATTCACCTGATCGAAGTGCAACCCGGCCACGAATCAACGGAGCTGCATGTGCATTACCACGAGGATGAGTGTGTATATATTCTGGAGGGCGAGGCACAAGCGACTATTGGCACGGAAACCTATTCGGTTCGTGCAGGAGATTTCATCGGTTACCGCGCTGGTGGACAAGCACACAAACTTGCGAACATCAGTGACCGCCCACTGAAGTGCATCGTCGTCGGGCAACGCCTGGAGCACGACGTCGCCGACTATCCTCAGCAAGCCAAGCGCCTCTTCAGAAACAAAGGCCTTGGCTGGAATCTAGTTGAGATCGAGGATATCGAGGAGCCTGTTGCCGGTCGAAAAATCTAGCGTAAGCAGGCCTCTGCCCCATGACCACAATGATGATGGCCCCTACCAGCTCACACCGTAGTCATCACCATAGTCACTGGCACCGCCCCACATCGTGCCGTGCTCGCGGTCGAAATAAATGGCGGTGATCGGACTGTAGGTTCTATCCACGGTTTCCACGTGGTAGCCCATTTCCCCCAGCTTGTCGCGCACCCACTCGGGCACCTTGTAGGTGAGCTGTATCCGACCTGGCTCAGCATTGTGTGCGCCGAAGGAACTTTGCATCTGGTAGCTCGTGATGTTGTGTGCTTCAACAGCCTGCTGCACATTCATGCCAAATTCGACCACGTTCAGAAAGAATTGCAGCAGGTTCTGATCCTGGCTGTCGCCACCCTGCACTGAAAATGCGAGATAGGGCTTGCCATCTTTCAACGCCAGGCTGGGCGTTAGTGTGGCGCGCGGCCTTTGCCCCGGATGCACCACGTTAAACGGATTAAGAGCCTCATCGAGGACAAAGCTCTGCATACGCTGGCTCATTCCTATGCCGGTATTGCCGGCTATAAACGCCGGAATCCAGCCGCCACTTGGAGTGACCGACACCACCCAGCCTTCTGCATCGGCCGCCTGGATCGACGTTGTTCCCGCAAGAAAACTCTCGTCATCGCTCATCAGCCTGGCTTGCTGAAAGCCGTCCGCGCCCTCCGCTTCCGCCGCCGGCGGTACAGGCGTCCATTTCTCAAGCAATTTCAGGTAGGGGTTCTTGTCGCCCTGGTACGGATAGGGATCGCCCGGCCTGGTATCCGGATTATTGCGTTGCCAGGTGATCTCTGCACGTCGGTGTTCTGCATACGCTTTCGAAAGCAGGCCTTCGATGGGCTCAACGGGCGGCATGTAAGGATCACCGTAGTAAAAGTCGCGATCGGCGAACGACAGGTTCATGGCCTGGTAAAGAGCGTGAATATAGCGCGTGCTGTTGTAACCCATGCTCTTTAAGTCGATGTCCTCGAGAATGTTCAGGGCCTGCAACAGGACCGGCCCCTGCACCCAGTGCGTCAGTTTGTAAACATCAATGCCCTTGTAGTTGGTGCTGACAGGTTCCTCGATATGAACCTGCCAGTTGTCGAGATCCGCCATGGTCATCAACCCACCATACTCGGCCGAGCCACGCACCATTTCCTCGGCAATGTCGCCGCGATAGAAGCGATCGTACGCCGCGTAAATCGCATCCTTACGGCCCTTTCCGGCAGCCAGTGCCTGCTGTTCTGCAGCAACCAGTTTTTGCAGGGTGGCCAGCAGCTCAGGCTGCCTGAAAATCTCGCCCGGGTACGGTGCAGCACGTTCCTGGCTGCCATCCGCTTTCAGGTGCGGAAGAAAAACTTTGCTGGAGTACGACCACTGTGCCAGCACATCCTTGCGGCTCTCCATGTTGTCCGCCTGGACTTTCTCAATCGGGTAACCCTCCGCCATTTGCAGGGCAGGGGCCAATACTTCGGCCAGGCTCAGCTTGCCGTACTCCGCCAGCATCACCATCAGGCCCCCTGGCGTACCCGGCGTTACGGCAGCCAGCGGCCCGTACTCAGGGGGATACAACATCCCTCGCTCACGAAAAAAGTCCGCCGTTGCGCCCGTCGGTGCCACGCCGAGTGCGTTGATTCCTTTGACCTCACCGGTGTGAGGATTGTAAATGAGCGCCTGCGTTTCGCCGCCCCAGCCGAGCGTGTCCCACATCGTCGAGCTTGCCGCCAACATCGCACAGGCCGCATCCACCGCGTTTCCGCCCCGTGTGAACGTCATCGCGCCCGCCGTTGCGGCCAGCGGTTTCCCGGTAATCGCCATCCAGTGTTCACCGTGTAAAACCGGTTTCGCCGTCTTTTGTGCCACGGCAGGATTGCCGATGAATAACGCACACGACGCGGCAATGAAAATAAGAAAGCATTGCGGCCGGAAATTCAGGTTTTGCAGTCGGGTTGGCATCGTGGTTTCCTGAGTTGCGGTCGGCGTACGATAACAAACAGAATAGAAACGGTCCCAACAATAAGCCCGGGACCGACTTCATTAAGCGTAGGAGCGGCTTCCAGCCGCGATAAGCGGTAAATCGCGCCGGTCTTACTGCTTGCCTGGGTTCGGGTCGTCCGGGTCCGGAATGCCGTAAGTGACAACCTCGGGCGTGTCGGGCTCGCTCGCTGCTTTCGGCGCCAGCGGATTACCCGGTTGCGACTGGCCGCGACTCGCCGGTAATTGCGCCGTGTGGGCCGCCAGCAATTGCACGAAACGATTCGCCTCGTTCGGCGCGATATTCGGGGAGCTTTTAAATATCTGTTCGGGCGTCATGCTCGGGTCGCCGTAGTACGCGACATTGGCTTTTCGATCCATGGTAACCGCGGATCCGTCAAGGGCGACGCCCGCAAACAGGCCACGATTGCGTGAGTAGGATATGACTTCGGCCTCGAACCTGAGGTCCGTCGCAGCGCTGGCCTGCCGCCCGACGGGGCCGGCCGCGATCGACGCATCTGCGCCCAGCGTGAATTTGCCGTTGCTGATCCCGTCAATTCCCTTCTGCGTCTTGAACACCAGGATTACATCCGTAGACTGCGCACCGATCTGCCAGCCAATACTCCCGCCACTCAGCGCAATGAACGCCGGATTGCTCCAGGAGCCGTCGGCCTGTCGCACGACGAGAATCCCGCGACCGTGCCGGGCGCCAAGTCCGAATCCGAGTTTGACGACGTTCGGAATAACGGCAACGCCGTGGGCGCGCTGCAGAATGCTGGGCGGAATAGCCTGTTCCGGAATATTGACGAAAGCATCGAGTACGTCGCTGGCGTCCGCAACCCGTTGTTCTTCGCGCGTAGCAGCGTGTGCCAGCGGCAGCAAAACGATGAGGAGAAGGGACAGCATTGTGCGGGTGACAGCCATGAGTTGGTGTTTCTCCGGGTGAATGTGGGCGTTCGACAGATGATACGCGAAAACACTGGCGCGCTGCAGGTCACTCGCGCCGGAGCCACGGTCCCCCGAAGCCCGTCAGGCTGTGAGCGACAAGAGTATCGGTGGCAGCGGACAGGCAAGTGCTGCGCAGACGACGCGTATCAGCTCGGTTTCCGTAACAGTGAGCTGTCCATCGTAGGTCGCCACCGTGGTTATGGCCTGCAAAAGTCGCCGTCGTTCCTGGTTGGAGAGCCCGGACAGCGTGTCAAGGCTCTGGTCGAGGACAGCGACCGTATGTTCCCGCCTGGCCTCAACCTTGAAGCCTGCGGCCCAGTCACCCAGCAATGCGCTGCCGCTGGCAAACGCCTGGTCACGATCGGCGGTGGATGTGTGGCCGTGGTCGGCGACCAGCGCCAGCAGGTTCAACATGGCCATGCGTTGCTTCTGCGTGCTGGTAGCTCCGGGCTTACTGCGCCCCGGCGGATCGATGGATTGTCCGAGGTTGCTGCCAAGAATGCGGTAAAAGCAGTACTCGAATAAATCAATGTGACCGTCTATCTCGATCAGGCGGCGAATAAGCTCGAGCAAGAAATTGAGTTCGGCGGCTGGCCGCATTTTCAGCGCCGGGAATGACACCCCCAGCAACGGTAATAAATAGCGATCATCGATCGGCGCGAGTTGGTTTGCGAACTGGCCGACCAGCCGCGCCCGTTGTGCGCCAAGGCGCTCGTTCAGCAGCCCGAGTTGCCGCGGCAAAGTCTTTCCGCTCCTGTCCAGCACCAGCGAAATGGCCAACAGGTAGGCCAGGTCTTTCGAATGGGCAGCATCGTACAGGCTTTCCGGGATGCCTTGCCGCAAGGCGCTCGCGTATTCGACATGCCGGTTTTCCGGGTTGCCCACGGAATCGACAATGGCGTCCGACGACCCCGCGACCGCGCCGCTTGAAAAAGCGGCGGCAAGGCCCCCCAACGCATCCGTGCCCGGCATTTTTCCACCGGGCGCCTGCCGGTTTAATGGATCGACTTTCGGGTACCTGGATTCGTCAAAAGTCGGATCCAGCGCCTTGATCCGCGCGGTCAGCGGTGGATGCGTTGCGAACATGCCGAAGAGTCTGGCGCCAGTGCCAAACAACATGTGACTGACTTCCTCGGGATCAGCCGCTGTAAGGTACGACGACTGCGAATAGCCTCCGATTTTCTTCAGGGCATTGGCTATGCCGGTACTTTGCCGCGTGAACTGCACAGCCGAGGCATCCGCGAGAAATTCCCGTTGCCTCGATATCGATGCCTTGATAAGTCGCGCGAAAAACACGCCGATGCCGCCAAGGACAGCGAGGCCGATGCCGACCAAGAGTGCTATCGATGTGCCGCGATCGCGGCGGCTGGACATCATGTTGCCATAATAGCCACCGCGCATGATCATGCGTCCGATCAGACCCAGCGCCAAAATGCCGAACAGGACGCCCATCAGGCGAATATTAAGGCGCATGTCACCGTTCAATATATGGCTGAACTCGTGCGCGATGACGCCCTGCAATTCGTCGCGATCCAGCAGCTCAAGCGCGCCGCGCGTGACGGCGATCGCGGCATCCCCCGGCGCGAAGCCCGCGGCAAATGCGTTGATGCCGCTCTCCTCTTCGAGGACGTATATATCGGGCACGGGAACCCCGGATGCAATTGCAATTTCCTCGACAACATTCCTGAGGCGCTGGCGCAAGGGGTCGCTGACGTCAGTCGCTACCAGCTTGCCGCCCAGTGAGGCTGCCACTTTGCCGCCACCGGCCGATAGCATCGAGGTCTTGTACAGGCTCGCGGCGAAGATGAATAACGCCGTCCCGATGGCGGTGATGACCAGAAGATAACTGTGGCGATCCGCGAAGTCAGCCTGCCCATAGCCCGGATTTGACGCGCTGTATAACGCAAAAGCGACGATCAGCGTGACGCCGGCCACGATCAAAGCGGTCGCGACAATATAGACGACGACGAGCCAACGGGTGGCTCGTCGCGCCCGGTCCTGCGCATCGAAGAAATTCATTCGTCAGCTCAAAACAGCGGGAAGCACTCGCTCAGGTAAATGAAACTTCCGGAGCGGCGCGCATGGTTTCGGACTCGATTTCCAGAAAGCTCGCCGATTCGAAGTGAAACATGCCGGCGATCACGCTGTTCGGAAAGTTTTCCACCGAATTGTTGTACCCCATGACGGCATCATTGAATGCCTGTCTGGCAAAGGACACCTTGTTCTCGGTGCTCGCGAGTTCCTCCTGGAACTGCATCATATTCTGGTTTGCCTTCAGGTCGGGGTAGGCTTCCGAGAGCGCGAACAGGCGCCCGAGTGCCGAGCCGAGTGCGCCTTCCGATGCACCCAGCTTTTTAATGGCATCGGCGTTCGCGGGATCGGCCTTTGCCACATCGAGACTGGATGCCGCTGAATTGCGCGCCGAAATAACCGCATCCAGTGTTTCCCGTTCGTGTTTCATGTAACCTTTGACGGCTTCCACGAGGTTCGGAATCAGGTCATGGCGCCGCGTCAGCTGAACATCAATCTGGGCAAATCCATTGCGTACTCGATTCCGTTCATTGACCAGCCGGTTGTAAATACTGATCGCCCACAAGACGAGGGCGACCACGATTGCGAGAAAAATCAGGAATGAAGTCAATGTCCCGCTCCTTCATTAAGTGTGTGAGCCCCAAGCATAACGTTCACTTGCGGTTTTCACTAGCAATGATGCTGTTCCTGCTCATGATGAGTCCTGTGCGAGCCGAATGGGCTGGCGCCGGGCGACCGATGATGGGCACCGAGGTCAGCGTCTATCTCTGGCATGACGATGCTGCCGTCGCCGAGCAGTACATCGAGGAGGTGTTCGCCGAGGCGTCTCGGATCGATGAGCTGATGAGCACTTACAAGGAGACCAGTCTGATTTCAAGCATAAACCGCCACGCCGCCGATGAGCCCGTGTTTGCCGGTGATGAGTTATTCAACCTGATCCGCCGCGCGCTCGATATCTCGGTACTCACGCACGGCGCGTTTGACATTACCTATGACAGCGTTGGCAAGTACTACGACTTTCACGAACACCGGCGCCCGGACGACGCGACCGTCGCCCGCGAAAAAGTGCTGATTGACTACCGGCTCGTGGAACTGGACGATGTTGCCCAGAGTGTGCATTTCAAGAAACAGGGCGTGCGTATCAACCTGGGCGGCATCGCCAAAGGCTACGTCGTCGAGCGCGGTATCGACATTCTGCGGCGCAATGGCGTGCAGAATGCGATCGTAACGGCAGGCGGAGATTCGCGCCTGCTGGGCGATCGCCGCGGTCGGCCGTTCGTCATTGGCATCCGTGATCCTCGCAAGGACGGTGAGGTTGCGATGTCCATTCCACTTGAGGACGAGGCGGTATCAACCTCGGGGGACTACGAGCGCTACTTTGAGGAAGATGGCGTTCGCTATCACCACATTATCCAGCCGAGCACCGGTGCGCCCGCGAATGGCGTGCACAGCGCCACGGTGGTGGGTCCGGACGCTGTAATGACCGATGCGCTGTCAACGTCGGTGTTCGTCATGGGCGTTGATCTCGGGCTGCGCCTGATCGCGGGCTTGCCCGACTACGAGAGCATCGTTATCGACGCTGATGGCCGGATTTTCTACTCCGACGGCCTGCAGCCACCCCCGGTTGCCGCAACACAAGCGACTCCCTGACGCGCCGGGCCGGCGCCAAAAAAGCCCCCGACTGTCGCCGATAGGCGACGTATTTGTGCTTTAAATTCAGCCAGATACGCTTATCATAGAGACAGCATCTAACGTCTGATGGCCGGCGCTCGCCGTCACGGCTGTGTGTGCTGCCCGGGGCTGGGCACTTGGCTGGCGCCGCTGCCAAAAATATCGATCGGGAGGCAGGACCCGCACCCACCCCTGCCGAATTATGTTGCTGCAGTGGGGGTTTGTGTGACGATTATCACGGCCCAGAAGGGCCCCGGCTGTCACCATGCGAAGTCGGTGCCCGGCGCTATACCGGCCACGATTGACCAGGGCTTGGGAACGAGGCGTTACGGCTCGTCCCTTCTGTTAACGGGCCCGTACTGAAAGGACTCAGGCTGACAACACAAGGAATGCAATCATGAATCTCAGAAAACTCGGGACACTGTTGGCAGGGCTGGCATTGGCCGCGGTGGCGACTATAAGCCTCGCCGCATCCGAATTGACCGGCAAGCCGGCTCCGGACTTCGCCCTCAAGAGCTCGACTGGCGAGAATCTGCGCCTGTCGGAGTACCGCGGCGACGTCGTCATGATTAATTTCTGGGCAACCTGGTGCGGCCCGTGTCGCCAGGAAATGCCGCTTTTGGACGAGCTCTACCAGCGCTACGAGCGAGTCGGCTTCAACCTGCTTGGCGTCAATATTGATGATGATTCAAGCCGTGCGATGGCCATGATCAATGAGCTGGGCGTGAATTTCCCGGTGTTATTCGACGCCCGCAAGGAAGTCAGCAAGATGTATGCCGTGGGGTCGATGCCTGTCACGGTGATCGTTGATCGAACAGGCAACGTGCGCTACGTACACCAGGGTTACAAGCCCGGATACGAAGAAAAGTACCTGGATCAGGTGCGCGCCCTGTTACGCGAGTAGTTGGTACTGGCGATGCCCTCCTTGCCGGGGGCATCGTGTCAGTCGTTCTGAGGAGAGAGAACGTGAGGTTTTTCAAGCATGTCATATTAGCCGCAATAGCCACGGCGGCCGGGCTGCTTGCACTCGGCAGTGTTGCGGAGGCGCAGGATACGGCAGACGGTAATGCAATTGTCGTCGAGGCAGAGGAGCTTGCAAAAGCCGACGCGGCATCGCGCGGCGAGTTCCGGGTACTCGATGAGGATGTCCAGGCGCTGAAAAAAGAGGTACTGGACCTGAATCGGGACCTGTTCCTGCTGGAAGAGGAACTGTTGTTCCCGGCTAATTCGCAGGTGGCATTTTTTATCTCGATGGATGTCGGTGAATACTTCAAGCTCGATTCGGTCAGCCTGAAGATCGATGGCAAGGAGGTTGCCAACTACCTGTACACGGAACGTGAAGTCGATGCGTTGCTACGCGGTGGCGTACAACGCGTGCATATGGCCAACCTCAAGACCGGCGAACATGAACTGGTGGCGGTATTTACGGGGCAAGGCCCGCATTCGCGCGACTACCGGCGCGGTGCAACAGTCAAGGTGGACAAGGGCATTGGTGCAAAGTACCTGGAGCTGGAAATTACCGATCGGGTGAAGAAACAGCAGCCCGAGTTTGAAATCAGGGAGTGGGAGTAATCCTTGATTCGAACACGCCTTACCGCTCTCGCTGTTGGCTTTTGCCTTGCACTAACCTGGTCACCGGCTAAGGTTCTTGCGGCTGACGGCCAGAAGCCCGTGCAGATACAGGATCTGCACTACGGCGAGGTCCTGTTTTACTTCTACCAGGACGAGTATTTTCCGGCCATCGTGCGCCTACTTGCGGCTCAGTCGCAGTCGCAACTCAGCCATCACGAAAACCAGGCGGAACTGTTGCTGGGCGGACTTTATCTTTCCTACGGCCATCATCTGGAGGCGGCACAAATATTTGACCGCTTACTCGCAGACAATGTGAATCCGGAAGTGCGCGATCGCACCTGGTTCTTTCTTGCGAAAATATGGAAGCAACGCGGTTACCTTGAAAAGGCGCAGCAGGCGCTCAATAAAATCAGCGGCGAATTGCCGAAGAATCTTGAGCGCGAAGCACAAATGCTGCAGGCGCAGCTGTATATCGACAGCGGCGACTATGACCAGGCCATCAGCCTGCTGCAAAGCTGGAAAGGCAGGACAGAATGGGCCAGCTATGCCAAGTTCAATCTCGGCGTTGCACTGGTCCGCAGCGGCCGCGTCGACGAAGCGAAGATGATTCTCGAAGATCTCGGCGAGATGAATCCATTTAATGAAGAAACGACCGTGCTGCGTGACAAAGCCAACCTCGCGCTGGGCTATGCGCTGCTGCAGGACAAGCAACCGCTGGCCGCGAAACCGGTGCTGCAGCGTGTTCGACTTGAAGGACCGTATTCCAGTAAGGCATTGCTCGGTGTTGGCTGGGCTGATGCCGAGGGTGAAGCCTACCAGCGAGCACTGGTGCCCTGGATGGAGCTTCGCAATCGTGACCTGCTTGACCCGGCGGTGCAGGAATCCATGCTGGCCGTACCCTTTGCCCTCGCCAAGCTGGACGCCAACAGTCAGGCCGCGGACCATTACCTGAATGCCATCGAAGCGTTTGATGAAGAAAGCCATCGCATCGATCAGGCGATAAACAGTATCGAGACGGGTACCTTTTTTGCCGAATTTGTCGGTGATGACCCGCTGGACAGCACAGGCTGGTACTGGCGCCTGGACGAACTGCCCAAAGGCGCGGAATCGCGCTACCTGTTTCATTTGCTGTCGACGCACAGGTTTCAGGAAGCGCTGAAGAATTATCGGGATCTGAGCTATCTGCATAAGAACCTCGACAGCTGGCAGCAAAGCGTCGATGTGTTCGAGAGCATGCTGGAGACACGCGAGGCGGCCTATGATGAACGCCTGCCGAGAGTAGAAGATGCGCTGCAACGCGCGGATCTCGACGGCATGGTGGACCGCAAGCTCGAATTCGATGCACTGCTCAATGACATCGAGCAAAGCCACGACTGGCTGGCGCTCGCAACAGCTGAAGAATTTGATATGTGGGGCGAGATAAGCAGCCTCGAATCGACGCCGGCCTTGTCAGCCAATATTCCCGAAGCGAAAGATGTCCGCGACAAGATCGCGCTATTGAAAGGCGTGTTGCAGTGGAATCTTGAGAAAGAATTCAAGGATCGCTTATGGCGCGTGCGCAGTGACTTGCAAGAAACAGGCGAGGCATTGGTTGACGCACAGCGTGCCAGACGACAGATTGATGAGTCCATGCGCCGCCAGCCGCTGGAATTCGCCGATTTCTCGAACCGCGTTTACGGCCTCGCACCGCGTATCGAAAGCTTGAAAATCCGGATCGAGGACGACCGTGACACGCAGCTTGCCTTTTTGCAGTCGATAGCTGTAGGCGAATTGCAAGCGCAACAGGAGCGGCTTGAAACCTACACAGTGCAAGCCCGCTTCGCACTCGCGACGATCTACGACCTTGCGACAACGGTCGGCGAGGTTTCAGAATGAAACTGCTTCAATCACTGCCGCCGTGGTTGTTGCTTGTCGGCCTGTTGTTATTCGTCACGGCTGCTGACGCACGCAAGTCAAAAGAAGAGGAAACAATCAAGAGTCTGGAAAACCAGCGCATCGAAGTTCGGCCGGGTAATGTCATCATCAACAGTTCGGATCTCGCGCGTGATAACTACCGTGAGTTCCTGGACCTGGTATCGGATGACCCGGACCTGCGCGCCGAGGCCATGCGTCGACTCGGTGATCTCGAACTGGAAGCGGGTGAGGCCGATGAATTGGCCGAGAATATCGAAGCTGTCGAGTCACAAGGATATGACAATGCAGTTGACCTGTACCAGCAGCTTCTGGAGTCCTACCCGGACTACCAGCGCAATGACACGGTGTTATACCAGCTTGCCCGCGGCTACGAGACTGGTGGCAAGAATGACGAGGCGCTCGAAGTTCTCAATGAGTTGGTGCGCCGGTACCCGGCTACGCCGATTATCGACGAGGTACAGTTTCGACGCGGGGAAATGCTGTTCATACGCAAGGACTACAACAACGCAGAGTTGGCTTACCAGGCGGTCGTCGACTTTGGCCCTGAGTCGCGCTACTACGAGCAATCGCTGTACAAGCTCGGTTGGTCACAGTTCAAGCTGGCCTGGCACGAGGAAAGCCTGACGCCATTTTTTACATTGCTCGATTTGAAAATTGGTGATGTCGAGTACTCGGACGGCGTGAATAAATTCGAAAACCTGAGCCGGCCGGAGCAGGAAATGATTGAGGATACCTTCCGCGTCCTCTCCATCAGCTTTTCCTATATGGATGGCGCGCAAAGTATTGACGAGTTCATGAACAAGCATGGCCATCGCGACTACGCTTACATTGTCTACATGAATCTTGGCGATCTCTATCTCAGCAAGGAGCGCTACGTCGATGCCGCTGAAACATACCAGGCGTTCGTCGAACAGGACCCGTATCACGCGAAGGCACCGCTATTACAGGTCGAGGTGATAGAAGCATACAAGCAGGGCGGGTTTCCGAGCCTGGTGCTGGAAGGCAAGAAAGGCTTCGTGGATCGCTACGCAATGGACGGTGAATTCTGGATCCGGAATGCGCCCGAAGATAATACCGAAGTCGCCGCCCACTTAAAGGCGAACCTGACCGACCTCGCACAGTATTACCACGCTGAGGCGCAAACGAACGGTAAGCAAAGCGATTACCAGGAGGCTGCACGCTGGTATCGCAAGTATTTGACCTCGTTTCCGGACGACCCGGACAGCGCGAGCACCAATTTCCTGCTCGCGGAAATACTGTTTGAAAGTAAGAACTTTGCCGCGGCAACCGAGGAATACGAGCGCACGGCGTACGCATACCCGTTGCATCAGCGTTCGGCAGAAGCCGGGTACGCGGCGCTGCTTGCATACCGCGAGCAGGAGAAACTGCTGCCCGAGGAGGCAAAGCTCGACTGGCATCGAGCCTATCTCGATAGTGGCCTCCGCTTTGCCGAAACCTATCCGGAGCACCCGGAGTCGGGCGCGGTGCTTACTGCGGTGGCCGAGGACCTGTTCAAACAGAATCAGTTCGACCTTGCAATCGCGGTTGCCCAGACGGTCGTAGCCAAGCAACCAGCGGTAGAGCCCGCTCTTATGCGCACGGCCTGGACGGTCATTGCACACTCCCGGTTTGACACTGAAAACTTCGTGGATGCCGAGCAAGCGTACTACCAGTTACGGGTATTTACGCCGCCCAATGACCCGGAGGCTGAACAGCAAATCAAGGACCGGATTGCGTCATCAATCTACAAGCAGGGTGAGCAAGCACGTGACGCCGGCGATCTGGAGGCCGCCGTCAATCACTTCACCCGGCTTGGTGTGGCAGTGCCGGATTCGTCGATTCGGGCCACGGCGGAATACGATGCTGCCGCGGCGCTAATTACGCTGGCAGCCTGGGACCGCGCTGCCGGTGTGCTGGAGCAATTCCGCGACGATTATCCCGACAGCGAACTGAACGATGAGGTGTCGCAAAAACTGGCGGTCACCTACCTGGAGTCCGGTAAGGGGCGGGAAGCCGCAGAGGAATTTGAGCGTATTGCAGTTGCCGATGCAAGCAGCGACGACATACGGCGGGAGGCGCTGTGGAAGGCGTCGGAATTGTATGAAAAAGCCGGCGCCACGGCCGATGAGCAGCGTGTCTTGCAGAACATCGTCGCGCGTTACCCGGACCCGTTGGCCGAATCGATAGAAGCGCAATACCGATTGCTGAAAATTGCGAAAGCCAGCGGTAACGAGCAAGCCCAGATGGCATTGCTGCGGGATATTGTGCACGCGGATGCAACCGCCGGGGCGGAGCGTAGCGACCGGACGAGATATCTCGCCGCAACCGCGTCGATCGAACTCGCGGATCCTTTGCGGGAACGATTCGAGGTGACGCAGCTCACTCAGCCGCTTGCCCCGAGTATGAAGCTGAAACGCAGCCTCATGGAGGACGTGATCAAAGCGTATACCGATGCGGCTGAGTACGGCGTTGCCGAGGTGACCACGGCGGCGACTTACCGTCTTGGTGAGGTGTACGAACACTTCGCGGCCGACCTTATGGATTCGGAACGACCGGCTGATCTCGATACAGCGGCTCTCGAACAATACGAGCTTTTGCTTGAAGAGCAGGTGTTTCCTTTTGAGGAAAAAGCCATCGAGCTTTACGTGGCCAACGCTGACCGTGCGGCAGATGGCGTGTTCGATCAGTGGGTCGAGAAAAGTTTTGAGCGGCTGGCGGGACTGATGCCAGCCCGGTACGCAAAATCGGAGCGAAGCGAAGATGTACTTACAGCGCTTTACTAATATTCCCGGCAGAGTCGCCTCTGGGCTGTTGCTGCTCGCGGCACTGCTCCTGGCTGCCTGTTCGTCAACCGGACCGGCAGTGCGGGATGACGCGCGTGCGACAGGCAATGCTGCCCTGACGCGCGGAGAAGACGGTGCCATGCAGGTCTCACCGGCAGCACAGACCCTTTTTGAGCAAGCCGCTGCGACCATGGCGTCCGGCGATCTGCTCGACGCGGAGCTGCGCTTCAAGGAACTCCTGTTGCAGTATCCGGATATACCCGCAGCGCAGGTTAACCTCGCTATTATTCATAGCAGCAATGGCAATGACGAGGCCGCACGCGCGGCCATCGACGCCGCTCTTCAGATTGACCCGGATTTCGCGCCGGCACTGAACCAGCTTGGCATGCTACTTCGCAGAAATGGCAATTTCCCGGAGGCAGAGGCTGCTTATTTGAAGGCCGTCACAGTCTCACCTGAGTACGCCTTGGCACACTACAACCTCGGTGTCCTGAATGAGCTGTATCTGCAGCGACTGGACATCGCGTTGCAGCATTTCGAGCAGTATCAGGCGCTGGTTGGCGACGACGAGCAAGTGGAAAAATGGATTGCGGACCTGGAACGACGCGTGGCGGCGAACCAGCGCACAGCGAACGTGGCGGAGTGAAGGACGTGAGTAGCGGTTGCATTGAGCGATTCCGGCAACATGGCGGCAGGCTTGCGCGTTTGCTCGTGCTCGGTATGCAGCTGGTTCCATTTGCGGCCCAGGCTCAAAGTGATGACACGGATTCCGCCGCGCAGCAATCCGCTGAGATCGATGCACTGGAACCTGGTGTGAATACCGCGACGCTGGATTCCAATACAGCTGAGCCAAGCGCAAGGGATGAGATTGCGGCGACCGATCCTGCTGTGCCACCCGTTGCCCTGGCAAAGGATGTCACCCGCAGCCAGTCGGGCAATGCCGTCATGGATCGCATGGACCTTGGACGAACCGAAATTACAGGCAACCAGGAATTACCGAAAGTGCTGTACATAGTGCCCTGGAAAAAAGCAGATCCAGGTGACCTGATGGGAAAGCCGGTCAACAGCTTGCTGGACGAGGTGCTGGCGCCCATTGATCGTGAAGAATTTGTACGTTCCGTCGACTACTACGATGAGTTGCATGGTGTCGCGGATGAGTAGCAATAGTGCCAGGAATTTCCGTAGGAGCGCCGTCTGCGGCGCGATCCACTGCAGGTCGCGGCTGGAAGCCGCTCCTACGGGCATTCTGAGGTCGGTGTTGCTTGCTGGACGAGTTTGAATAGTTAGTTTAACCGGGGTCGGGCCCGGCGTACGGATAGCCGACCCACTTGAAACGTTGGAAATGATTGATGCATAGAGGAGCAATCAAATGAGCACAATAGTGCGCTTTTTCCAGGATGGCGGAGTCTTCATGGTGCCGATCCTGTTCGTGTTCGCGTTCGGCGTCATTATCGCCATCGAACGCTGGACGTATCTGACAATGTCAGGTGCCAGCAATCGTGCATTGTGGAAAAAAATCGTGCCTTACCTAAAGGCCGGCAATTTCCAGGAAGCGGCTGCACACACGGCCAAGTCAAAAGCCGCGATCGGGTCGATCCTGACCTACGGCCTGTATCGCGTGAAAAGTGCGCGGCGTCGTGACGACATCGAGAAGGCAATGGAAGAAAGCATGATGGAGGTGCTGCCGCGTCTTGAAAAACGCACTCACTACCTCGCCACGCTGGCAAACATTGCAACATTGCTCGGGCTGCTCGGTACCATTATCGGTCTGATTGCGGCGTTTACCGCGGTGTCGAATGCGAACCCGGCGGACAAGGCTGACATGCTCTCAGCGAGTATTTCGACCGCCATGAACACGACCGCATTCGGCCTGATGGCTGCAATCCCGTTGCTCCTGATTCATGCACTTTTGCAGACCAAGACCAATCAACTCGTTGATAGCCTGGAAATGGCCAGTGTCAAGTTCCTGAATGCCATCACAGAACGTCAGCTCAAAGCCGGAGCGTAGGAAATGATTCGTCGCCGCAGAGGCGGCCGTCGTCACAATGAGGACACGGCCGAACTCAACATCACGGCATTTATGAACCTGATGGTTATTCTGGTTCCGTTTCTTTTGATCACCGCGGTGTTCTCGCGTTTGGCAATTCTCGAGTTGAATTTGCCAGGCTCCTCAACCGAGCCCGTGGATCCGAAAGAACAGGTATTCCAGTTGGAAGTCATCGTTCGTGAAGACAAGATTGAAATCGGCGACCGAAACCAGGGGCTCCTTGGCGTCTATCCAAACCTGCCTGATGGTGAGTATGACTACGAAGCCGTGAGCGCCAAGCTGGCGGAGCTCAAAGATCGCTACCCGAAGAAAACGGATGCGGCCATCCTGCTCGAGCCGGACATTGAGTACGACACGGTCGTGCAAGTAATGGACCGTGTAAGAATTGAACAGCAGATCGAGGACGATGCCGTTGTGCGCAGCGACCTGTTTCCGGATATTTCGATCGGCGACGCGCCGGTCCTGGCTGGGGGTGCCTGAGCCATGGTCAAGTCGGCACGCGCAAAACGGATGGAAAAGCACCATACGAGGAATAACCGCAATGCGGCGTTGAACCTCGTCTCGCTGATGGATATTTTTACGATCCTCGTGTTTTTCCTGCTGGTGAATTCGTCGGACGTCGAGACCCTGCCAAATGCCAAGGATCTGCAGTTGCCGGAATCCATCGCCGAGGAGAAGGCCAAGGAAACGGTTGTCATCCTGATAGGTGAGCAGGACATCCTGGTGCAGGGTACGCCGATCGCCAAGGTCGCTGATGTTATGGCGACGAAAGGCAATGATATCGCACCGCTGCGCATAGCCCTGAAGTCGCAGAATGATCGCGTTTTACGACGCGAAGCAAAGGATGACATCGCGGGACGGGAAGTAACGATCATGGGCGACAAGGAGATTCCGTATCGCCTGTTGAAGAAAATCATGGCGACTTGCACTGCGGCTGATTACGGGCAGATTTCACTCGCCGTGTTGCAAAAGAGCAGCGACAAACTGGACACCATTCAGGCGGCGCAATAAGCGCCGTTGTTAACAGGCCCCGGGAGTCATAGGAATTGGATTTACCATTCTACAGAGAGTATGACCTGCCCTGGACGTCAGACGGCGACCAGGAGCGCAAATTCCAGCGCCAGCTCGGGATTTCGTTTCTTGTGGTCGTTGCCTTAAGCATCGTCTGGCCGTTCATCCCGACGCCGGACCCCGAACCCTATGACGTAGAAGATATTCCGCCACGAATTGCTCAATTGCTGCTGGAAGACAAACCTCTGCCGCCACCGCCACCGCCGGTGGTCGAGGAAGCTGAGCCGGAGCCCGAACCCGAGATCGACGAGCCCGAACCCGAGAAAGTCGTGGAAGCCGAGCCGGAACCGGAGGTCGCGCCTGAACCCGAGCCCGAGATCGACCGGACAGAAGTAGCCCGTGAGCAGGCGCAGGCGGCGTTCATGCCCTTCGCCGAGGATCTCGCCGATCTCGTCGATACCAATTTGCTCGACAAGGTTGACGACAATCGTGAGTTAAGTGCCTCCGTGGGCGAGGCTGAGCGCAATGAACGCTCGATGATTACCTCGAAAGTCGGCGCGGCATCCGGAGGGATCAACACCGCCAACATGAGCCGTAATACGGGCGGCACCGGAATCGCAGGTCGCAGCACAACCAAGATTGCCAGTCCGGTCGCCAGCATTGGCAGTCAGAATTCGGCAGGCGGCGCACGTCGCGAAGGTACGAGCGGCAAGGCGTCGCGGTCGCGCGAAGAAATCGAACTGGTATTCGACAAGAACAAGGGCGCGATCTTCTCGCTGTACAACCGGGCGCTCAGGCGCGATCCATCGCTCGAGGGCAAACTCGTTTTGCGGCTCACGATTGCGCCGAACGGTGTCGTGACGGCTTGTGAAGTCGTATCTAGCGAACTCGGTGATCCGGATCTCGAGGACAAGCTGGTACAACGCGTCAGGCTGTTCCGCTTTGAGGCCCGCGATGTCGAGGCAATCACCACCACCAAGCCGATCGACTTCTTCCCTGCCTAGCAGCCCGTAGCCGGCAGGATTATAGTTGTCGCATGCCTGTTGCGAGCGACAAGAATTACGCTAAGGAGTCGAATCTCGGTGTTTCTACGGGCTTTCCTCCTGTCGCGAGCAGCGACGCCAGGATCTTGCTGCTAGGCAGTATGCCCGGCCAGCAATCGCTTAAGGCAGGGCAATACTACGCGCACCCGCAAAATGCGTTCTGGCCGATCATGCAATCACTCTTCGGCGTGCGCGGCAGCTACACCGCGCGTTGCCGGCAACTCGCAGCGCATCGCATTGCGCTCTGGGACGTGTTGCGCGAAACGGTTCGCCCCGGCAGCCTCGACGCCGATATTCGAATGGATACGGCCGCAGCCAACGATTTCCAGGGGTTCCTCGCAGCGCACACCGAAATCGACGTGATCGGCTTCAATGGCAAAAAGGCAGAGTCGCTGTTTCGACGTTTCTGCCTGCCGTCACTCGACGTGCGTTCGTTACGGCTGGTGGGCCTGCCATCGAGCAGCCCGGCCTATGCTTCCATCTCTTGTGAAGACAAGTGCGTGCTCTGGCAACAGCGCTTGTTTTGCCAGAATCGCTAAATTGCGGTTCAATCGTCGCATGCCGCGACGGCAACTCTATAGCGCGCCGTCACCACTTTCACCGGTACGAATCCGCCAGACCTCAACCAGTTCGGTTACAAAGATTTTTCCGTCACCGACCTTGCCGGTCTTGGCGCTGTCGATAATTGTCTCGACAGTTCGTTCCAGCAAGTCGTCGGGAATAGCTACTTCAATTTTCGCTTTTGGCAGGAAGTCGACGACATACTCGGCGCCGCGGTAGAGTTCCGTATGGCCACGCTGCCGGCCAAAGCCCTTGACTTCGGTCACCGTCATGCCCTGAATACCGACTTCTGCGAGTGCATTTCTTACATCGTCAAGCCTGAATGGCTTCACAATCGCAGTAACAAGCTTCATACAGATACTCTCCTTAAGGCCTATTGGATTTAATGCTGGAAATACGAACACGCGAAGTGTACATGAGGGCGGGTCGAATTCCCGAGAGACTGTGCCCTGTTTTGAGAGACCTGAGCCGCAATTGAATACGCCGTTCATCAGCCCTGGCTGGCACACTGCCATAGCCCGCCTGGTACAAAGCGGTGGCGAGGAGGTTGCAGCCGCTCTCATCAATGCCGTCAGCGCCGTTGTCAATCACCAGGGAACTTGTCTTATTGCGTTTCATCGGCATGCCCCGCCCGACATCCTGCACCACACACTGGAGCCTGCAGGAGCGAAGCATTATCTCGATCGCTATCTCGCCGGACCCTACCTGCTGGATCCTTTGTACCAGCTTGCGTTGAGCGAGCGGAAACCAGGTATCTGCCGCTACCGCGACCAGACACCCGATCGCTTCCGCTCATCAGAATATTATCGACGGTACAGCGAGCGTACGCACCTCGTTGATGAAATGGACTTTCTGCTGGATGTGGGTGGAGAGTCGACGCTGGTGCTGGTCGTTGGACGGCGCGAGAAGCGCTTCTCAAAAGCCGAAATATCGCGGCTCGGTGACATTGAGCCGATCGTGCATGCCGCAATGGCAAAGATCTGGGAATACAGGGCCCCGCACGATGCAGTTGGGCAGCAAAACAGGGACATGCATAATCGCCTCACTGAGGTTTTTGCCAATTTCGGTACCTCAGTGCTGACCGATCGTGAACGCGAAATCACGCAGTTGTTGTTGCGCGGATACTCGACCAAGGCCATCGCCAGGCAGCTTAAGATTGCGCCTGGTACCGTGATGGTCCACAAGCGCAATCTGTTTACGAAACTCGGTATTACCTCGCAATACCAGCTCTTTTCACAATTCATCGATGCCTTGTCGACGCGCCGGGTGCATAGTCCGGACTAGTGGGCCGCTCCCTGTCGCAGGTCTACCTGCGACATGGTATTCAGATTTTTCCGGCATACCGGGACAATGCCCAGTTGGACGAACCAGGCTGGGGAATTGCAGGTGATAAACTTCGACTTTGGTCACGGCGAGGACCTCGACTTGCTACGCGATACGGTTGCGGCTTTTTCCGCCGACAGTATTGCGCCTCGGGCCGAGGCAATCGATCGCGACAATCAGTTTCCGCGTGAGTTGTGGCCTGAGCTGGGTGCACTCGGTTTACTGGGCATTACGGTCGATGAAAAGTACGGTGGTGCTGGTTTGGGCTACCTCGCGCATGTCATAGCGATGGAAGAAATCAGCCGTGCGTCTGCATCGATAGGATTATCCTATGGCGCGCATTCCAACCTGTGCGTCAACCAGCTGCATCGTTGGGGCAATGAAGAACAAAAAGAACGATTCTTGCCGGGCCTCGTGTCGGGCAAGTTCGTCGGGGCGCTGGCCATGAGCGAACCCGGCGCGGGTTCGGATGTGATGGGCATGCGAACCGTCGCGACGGCTGATGGTGACGAATACGTGTTAAACGGATCCAAGATGTGGATCACGAATGCGCCCGAAGCCGATGTCATGATCGTCTATGCGGTGACCGATTCCGCGGCGGGGAGCCGCAAACTGAGCGCATTTCTTGTCGAACGTGGTTCCAGAGGCTTTTCGACACCGCAAAAACTCGACAAACTGGGGATGCGCGGCTCGGACACCAGCGAAGTCTTGCTCGACGAATGCCGCGTGCCGGCCGCAAACCTGCTGGGTCAGCCGGGGCAGGGTGCTGAGATTTTGATGAGCGGTCTCGACTATGAGCGACTGGTGCTGGCAGGCGGCCCGCTTGGGATTATGCGCGCGTGTATGGACCTGGTCTTACCTTACGTCCATGATCGCAAGCAATTTGGCAGATCAATCGGCGAGTTCCAGCTGATGCAGGGCAAGCTCGCGGATATGTACACGACGATGAATGCGAGCCGCGCTTACGTGTATGCTGTCGCCAATGCGGCCGACCGCGAAAGAACGACGCGATTCGACGCAGCCGGTTGTATCCTGGTATCGGCCGAAAAAGCGACCTGGATGGCAGGTGAAGCGATCCAGGTACTCGGTGGTAATGGTTATATTAATGAATTTCCTGCCGGCCGCCTCTGGCGTGATGCGAAACTGTATGAAATCGGTGCTGGCACAAGCGAGATCCGGCGCATGCTAATAGGCCGGGAACTCTTCAACGCCACCGCCTGACTGCGCCTGGTCCGGGGAAATAGTGAGCAAGCATGCCTTTAATTAAAACCCGGATCGACCGCGGTTCGGATGATTTTGCAAAGAACCGGGAAGCCAATGTCGCGCTGGCGAAAGATCTTGCCGCACTGAACGAGCAGATCATGCTTGGCGGGTCACATCGGGCACGGGAGAAGCACTTGTCACGTGGCAAACTGCTGCCGCGTGACCGTATCAAGGTGCTGGCAGATCCGGATGCAAAATTTCTCGAGATTGGGCGGCTCGCGGCGCACGATGTGTACGCTGACAGCGTACCGGCAGCGGGCCTGATTGCAGGCGTTACGCGAATCCACGGCATTGATTGCATGGTCGTTGCCAATGACGCGACCGTGAAAGGTGGCACCTACTATCCCCTTACCGTGAAGAAACACCTGCGGGCACAGGAAGTGGCCGCGCAGAACAGTTTGCCGTGTATCTACCTCGTAGATTCCGGCGGTGCATTTCTGCCGCTGCAGGATGAAGTCTTTCCGGACCGCGACCATTTCGGGCGCATCTTCTACAACCAGGCGCAGATGTCAGCGCGCGGTATTCCGCAAATCGCCGTGGTCATGGGTTCCTGTACTGCGGGCGGCGCCTACGTGCCAGCCATGTGCGATGAAGCCATTATAGTGCGTAATCAGGGCACTATTTTTCTGGGTGGCCCGCCGCTTGTAAAAGCGGCCACGGGTGAGGTTGTCGATGCCGAGACACTGGGCGGCGGGGCAGTGCACTCGCGCATATCGGGCGTCACCGATCACCTGGCCGACGATGACTCGCATGCGTTGTCGATTGCCCGGGACATCATCGCCAATTCAAACTGGCAAGCAAAGATCCCGTTTGCGAACCGTAAACCGGTTGAGCCCGCTTACCCTGCCAGGGATATTTACGGCATTGTGTCGCGCGAATACCGTTTTCCATATGACGTTCGCGAAATCATTGCGCGCATCGTGGACGGTTCTGAATTCCACGAATTCAAGAAACTGTACGGTGCCACACTGGTGTGTGGTTTTGCGCATTTGGATGGCAATCCGGTCGGGATCATTGCAAATAATGGCATATTGTTTCCCGAGTCCG
This sequence comes from Proteobacteria bacterium UBA1844, assembly GCA_002338615.1. GTDB lineage: Bacteria > Pseudomonadota > Gammaproteobacteria > Steroidobacterales > Woeseiaceae > UBA1847. Next base: position 30,060 of record DDIS01000062.1, read on the forward strand.
CACAAAAAGGCGCACATTTTGTGCAATTGTCGAATCGCCGCGGAATTCCGCTGCTGTTTCTGCAGAATATTACGGGCTTCATGGTTGGCAAGCGGGTTGAACATGCCGGAATCGCGAAGGATGGCGCCAAAATGGTAAATGCAGTGGCGACTGCGACGGTGCCCAAATTCACCGTTATCATCGGCGGTTCATTCGGCGCCGGTAATTACGCTATGTGCGGGCGTGCCTACAATCCGCGCATGCTCTGGATGTGGCCCAATGCGCGCATCTCGGTCATGGGTGGTGAGCAGGCGGCCAGCGTTCTTGCCACGGTAAAAGCGGACGGTATGGCTGCGCGGGACGAAGACTGGCCCGCTGCGGAGCGAGCCGCGTTTGAGGGCAAAATTCGCTCCGGGTACGAAGCACAGGGTCATCCGTACTATTCGAGTGCGCGACTCTGGGACGATGGAGTTATCGATCCCGTTGACACGCGTGAGGTATTATCTCTGGCATTGGCCGCTGCAGCGAATCGTCCGCGAGATGAAGAGAAACCGTTCGGCATTTTCCGCATGTAAGCACTTGTCGCGCTCGTGACGTCGCGCCAGGAGCAAAATTCGGGTACCCGGGAAGTCAGTGAAGCGCATCGTTTCGACGAAGCGCGCCTTGGCGACTGGATGTCGTCACATGTGGAGGGCTTCCACGGCCCATTGACGGTGCGCCAGTTCAAAGGCGGCCAGTCGAATCCCACCTACCTTATCGAAACGCCTGGCCTTAACTACGTATTACGCCGCAAACCACCCGGCAAGTTGTTGCAGTCGGCACATGCGGTTGATCGCGAATTCCAGGTCATCAGCGCTATGTATGCGGCCGACTTTCCGGTACCGCGCCCTTATGCTTTCTGCAAGGACGAAGAGGTGGTCGGGACGGTTTTTTTTGTGATGGCTCAGGTCGAGGGCAGAATTTTCTGGGACTTGAGCCTGCCTGATTCGAATCCGGCTGAGCGTGCGGCGATATACGACGATGTCAATAAAACGATCGCACGCCTGCACGCAACCGACTACAAAGCACTCGGATTGGGCGACTTCGGCAAACCCGGCAATTACTTCGAGCGCCAGATTTCACGCTGGATCAGCCAGTATCGTGCCTCCCAAACCAATGCTGTTGCTGCAATGGATGCCTTGATCGATTGGTTGCCCGAGAATATTCCCGATGATGAGTCAAGCAGCATCGTGCATGGTGACTTTCGTCTCGATAACGTGATTATCCACGCCACGGAAGCGCGTGTGGTCGCGGTACTGGACTGGGAGCTCTCGACAATCGGCCATCCACTGGCAGATTTTACCTATCATCTACTGCCCTGGCAGATGCCGGAACTGGGTATCGGGTCGGTTGGGTTGCTGGGCAAGGATCTCGCTGCACTTGGAATTCCGTCGGAACAGGAATACGTGGAAAAATATTGTGCGCGTACGGGACGCAGCGACATTCCGCATCGCGGTTTTTATTCGGCGTTCAACCTGTTTCGACTTGCGGCCATTCTGCAGGGCATCGCAGGGCGAGTACGTGACGGCACCGCTGCCAGCGCGCATGCGCGGCAGGCCGAAAAGTCGGTGGCGCCGTTGGCTGAGCTCGGTTTGCAGTTTGCCAGATGCTAACCTGCCCGCACAGAGGTCGCGCTTTCATTACTGATTCAACAGGGGACTATGGCACTTAATTACGAAAAACTACTTGCCACCCGCATTCTCGACTTGCCACACAGTTATGGCGATGTCGAAACAATGCTCTACGCGCTCAGTGTCGGCATGGGTGGTGATCCCGTCGACCGTGGTGAATTGCCGTTTGTCTACGAGGGCGGCACGCTGTTGAGAACTCTGCCGTCATTCGCAACTGTCCTGGTCCCGGACATGTTTCCCCCGGGGCTTGGCTGGGACTACGGCAAGGTGCTGCATGCCGAGCAAAGACTGCAGTTGTTCCGGCCGCTGCCGCCAGCGGCCGATCTGCTCATCAACAAGCGCGTCGTGGAAGCCTACGATCGCGGCACAACGGGCGGCGCGCTGATCATGTTTGAAGCAGAGGCGCGTCTCGCCAAGGATGACACGGCCTTGTTCACGCTTGGCAATACGATCATGGCGCGGGGAGATGGCGGCTTTGGCGGGCCGAACGGTAAAGTACCGCCACCGCATCGGGTGCCGCGCTGGGAGCCGGACCTGTCATGTGACCTGCCGACGCGACCCGACCAGGCGCTGTTGTATCGGCTCAACGGGGATCGCAATCCCTTGCATGCGGACCCGGAGCAAGCGGTCCTCGCAGGATTCAGGCGGCCCATCCTGCACGGACTTTGCACCTACGGGATTGCTTGCCACGCCATCCTGAAAACGATTTGTGACTACGACCATACTCTGATCACAGGACTCGATGCGCGATTCTCCGCGCCCGTTGAGCCAGGCGATACAGTCACCACCGATATGTGGCAGGACGGTAATGTCGTGTCCTTCCAGTGCCGCGTAAAGGATCGTGATGTTACGGTATTGAAGAACGGCAAATGTACATTGAAGGTTTCCTGACGTGTTAACAGGCCCTGGCATGAATCGAGAGCAAGCATGAGTGGTTTCATTCAGTACACAACCGCGGGCCACGTGGCAGAGGTCACGCTTGACCGGCCCGACAAGCGCAACGCATTGACGCTGGAGATGTTTCACGAGCTCGCGGCCGTCGCCGACCGCATCGGCGAGGACAGGTCCGTGAGAGCGGTCGTATTGTCAGGCGCCGGGGCGGATTTTTGCGCGGGCATAGATACTTCGCTGTTTGCCGGCGGCATCGAACAGTTGGCGGATCTCATGCGACCCAGGGCGCCGTCGCCGGCCAATGTATTTCAACGTGCGGCCTACGCGTGGCGTGAATTGTCGGTGCCGGTCATATGCGCCATAGAAGGCTCGACATTCGGTGCGGGGTTGCAGATAGCCCTGGCTGCTGATCTGCGCTATGCAGCACCTGACGCGCAATTCTCGATTATGGAAATCAAGTGGGGGTTGATTCCGGACATGGCGATCAGTGCGGTCGCGCGTGGCTTGCTTTCTGAAGACAAGTTGCGGGAACTTGCGTATACAGGCCGGGTGGTAGCCGCCCCGGAAGCCGAACAATTAGGCCTGGTGACTGCGGTCACGGAGCAGCCCAGACACCGTGCGAGGGAGGTGGCGCAACTGGTCGCGGCCCGTTCGCCGGATGCCATTAGCGCGCTGAAAAAGCTCATTAATGAGGCCTGGCAACAGCCACCTCACGAGGCGTTGGCGACAGAGGCGCGATTGCAGCTTGCGCTGATTGGCGGTGCAAACCAGCTGGAAGCGGTGCGTGCCAACCAGCAACGGCGGCCCCCGGTCTTTGTGGACCCGTCCAAAGCATGAGCAGGTACTCCGGGTGTCAGGAACTTTACATCGCCAGGGTAACTCCAACTACGTATCGGCCCAATGTGCCAACAGACCCCGGAACGTATGCCTAAACTGAACCAAGCTTCTCGCCAGGCCTGTCTGCTGCTGGTTACGACGCTAAGCATGGTCTGCTTTGCCCATTCAGCCAGCGCGCAAACGGGCGGTTCGTTTTACGGTAGTCGCGGCGATTCAGCAACGCTCAACACGCAGCAGAAGGTGGAGGCCCTGTACGAGCAGGGCGACTATGAGCGCGCCTTTTTCATCTACCAGAGTGAGCTCGCGCCAGTGGGCGATAAGTATGCCCAATACATGGTGGGTTTCATGTACCTGACCGGTACCGGAGTGGACGAAGATGCTGTGCTGGCGTCGGCCTGGTACCGGCTCGCGGCGGAACGCTCCTACCCCGAATTTGTCACGATCCGTGATCAGCTGCTCGCGGGCTTTGACGAACCTGAGCTTCTGCGCTCGGATACACTGTACCGCGAACTGCGCCGGAAATACTCCGACCTTGCGATCCTGATGCGGTTACTGAAAGAGGATATTGCTGCGACCCACGTGCAGACAGGATCGCGCTTGTCGAATTCCAGCGCACCGGTAAGCATTCTTGACCCGCACACGGGCGATAGCCTGACCAGCGATCACTACGCGCGGCAATTCCGCAAGCAGGCGGAGGAACATCTCAAGTTACTGTCAGCGATTCTTGCCGACAGGAATATTGACACCGACGTGGACAAAATTAACCTTAAGGAATTGCAGGCTATTGTCGATGAAGAGGTCGAGAAAATCGACGATAGAAACGACAAAAGAAACGAAACGGCTGAGCTCGCAATCGAACGCTAGCCGTTCTTGAGGCCCGCGGACAGGATCCCGGGGAACTCGCTGACAATTTTCGCTGCAAGCCGCGCATCGCCGTGAAACCATTTCGGAATCCAGTTGATTGCCCCCATGATGGCGTTGCCAGTCATGCGAATGTCGCAGGCCTTGATGCTGCCATCATCGATGCCCTGCGCAATGAGTGCTTCAAATGCCGCACCATGCTTGCGGGACAGTTCCATGATTTCATCGCGATGCTGCACTTCAAGAGACGGAATTTCGCTCATTATCGCGACGGGCCCTTGTTCGCCAACCATGGTTGCTACGTGATTGCGGAGGTAATTGTGCAAGACTTCGAAGCCCGTACCGCCTGCAGCGATGGCTGACTGCATCGCATCGTGGCCAACCTCGGTGGCGCGCACATAGCACAGGTAAACCAGTTCTTCCTTGTTTCGCACGTAGTAGTACAAGGCAGCGTCAGTCAGTGACAGCCGGTTTGCGACATCCTTCAGGGAAGTGCCGCTAAACCCCTTTTGGTTAAAACAGTGGGCTGCAGCCTTGAGCATGCGGTCTTTTTGCAACTGAAAGCGCGATTCTTCGACTTGCGTTGCGATACCTGATCCTGTCATGTGAATACCAGCGTCGGTGCGCCGGAAACCCTTGAGTTTCCTCTGCAGAAGCATTATTTTAATCTTGATTAGAATTTTTGCAAGCAGGCGACATTGAGCGCCGCGCGAGGAAAAACTACGTTGCGGCCGTAAGATACAGTGCTACCAGGCGCTGGCATTTTTTTGTGAGGTGCTTCCGATGAACACGGTCATCAGCGATATTTCCGACGCGTCCAACGATAAGGACAGCGCACCGCTCAGGTTCGTTACCGCCGCGTCCCTGTTTGACGGACACGATGCCGCCATCAATATCATGCGTCGCCTGATCCAGTCACAGGGTATTGAGGTAGTACACCTTGGTCACAATCGAAGCGTTGAGGACATCGTGCGTGCCGCGATCCAGGAAGATGCGGACGGAATTGCGATCAGTTCCTACCAGGGCGGCCACAACGAGTATTTTCGCTACATGATTGATCGCTTGCGTGAAGAAGGTGCAGCGCACATCAAGGTATTCGGCGGCGGCGGCGGCACCATCACGCAGGAGGAAATCACCAGCCTCATGGAGTACGGCGTCGAACGAATTTACCATCCGAATGACGGTATGGAACTCGGCCTCGAAGCCATGATCGGCGATCTCGTGCAACGCACCGAAAAAGCGCGCCGTGCTACAAGCAGGGACGTTGCGGCCGGCGACGCCCCGGCGATTGCAATTGCGACAACGATCTCGGCGATCGAGGAAGGCTTGTTCGACCATGCCGAGCTCGCGCGCTTGCGTAATTCCTGGCGCTTGAAAGCGGGCCAGGTTCCGGTAGTCGGTATTACGGGGACCGGTGGTGCAGGAAAAAGCAGCGTCACAGACGAGATTCTGAATCGATTCCTGAGTAGCTTCGATGACCTGAAGATTGCGGTGATTGCGGTTGACCCGACCCGGCGCAGAACCGGTGGCGCGTTGCTCGGTGATCGCATCCGCATGAATTCCCTGCGGTCCGAACGCGTGTTTATGCGCTCGATCGCCACGCGCAGGCAACACCGGGCGACGAGCGAAATGCTCGGCGACCAGATCCTGTATATGAAGTCACTTGGCTTTGATCTTGTAATTGTCGAAACAGCGGGCATCGGCCAGAGCGACAGCGAAATCGTCGACCTCGTGGATTTCTCTGTCTATGTTATGACCAGCGACTACGGTGCCCCGAGCCAACTGGAAAAAATCGACATGATCGATTTTGCGGACCTCATCGTGCTTAACAAGTACGACAAGAGTGGCGCCGAGGACGCGTTGCGTGATATTCGCAAACAATGGAAGCGTAATCATCTTGCGTTCCAGGCCAAAGACGATGAGATACCTGTGTATCCGACGATCGCGAGCCAGTTCAACGATCCGGGTATCAGCTGGATGTTCGTGGAGCTATGTCGTCGCCTGAGGGACAAACTTGGTATTGATGATGGAACGTTCAGTCCCAAGCTCGACGTAACGGTAAAACAATCCCGGGCCGTCGCGCTTATCCCGGGCAGCCGGATTCGTTATCTCGCCGAAATCGCCGAACAGGGCCGGTTGATCAACCAGCAGTGTGAATCGCAGGCCGCGGCTGCCAGCCGCGCGCAACATTTGTTCGAGGCGCTGAAACTGCTCGGCGATTCGTCGCTGCCTGAACCGCTTGCACCCTATCCAAAGGATGCGCCGGATACGCCTGCCGACGACGGTTTATTGGCGTTACGGCAACGCTACGACGAAGCTTTAGCGGAACTGACGGCGGAGTCGGTACGTTTGCTGCAGGGCTGGCCGTCGCTGCGCGCCGGCGTTACCTCCGATCAGTATCGTTACACAGTGCGCGGTCGCGAATTCACCGGCAGTAACTTTCGCGAGTCATTGAGCCACCAGAAAATACCCAAGATTGCAGCGCCGGATTTCAAGGACTGGGGTGAGCTGCTGCTTTTCCTCGGCAAGGAAAATCTGCCTGGCCACTACCCGTACACGGGTGGCGTATTCCCCTATCGCAGGCTGGGTGAAGACCCGACCCGCATGTTTGCGGGCGAAGGCACGCCGGAGCGAACCAACCGCCGCTTTCATTACCTGTCCCAGGGGCAGGATGCCGCACGGCTGTCAACCGCGTTCGACTCGGTTACCTTGTACGGTGAAGATCCGCACGAGCGACCGGATATTTACGGTAAGGTCGGGAATTCCGGTGTGTCCATCGCCTCGCTTGATGACATGAAGAAGTTGTACTCGGGGTTCGACTTGTGCGCGCCGACGACTTCGGTATCCATGACAATCAACGGTCCGGCGCCGATGATTCTCGCGTTCTTCATGAACACGGCAATCGACCAGCAAGTGGAAAAGTACCTCAGGCAATCCGGACAGTGGGATGAGGCGCAAGCGAAGATCGATGCATATTTCGACGGTCGTGTCCGACCCGAGTATGTCGGCGCGTTGCCGGAGGGTAGCGATGGGCTGGGGCTGGCCCTCTTGGGTATTTCCGGTGATCGACTCGTCGACGCCGAGACCTACGCGCGTATTCGACAAGCAACGCTCGCTTCAGTACGCGGCACGGTTCAGGCGGATATTCTGAAAGAAGACCAGGCACAAAATACCTGTATTTTCTCGACCGAGTTTGCGATGAAGATGATGGGTGATGTGCAACAATTCTTCATCGATAACGATGTACGCAACTATTACAGCGTCTCGATCAGTGGCTATCACATTGCCGAAGCGGGCGCTAACCCGATCAGCCAGCTGGCGTTTACCCTTGCCAATGGCTTCACTATTGTTGAGTACTACCTGGCGCGCGGCATGGATATCGATGCGTTCGCGCCGAACCTGAGTTTCTTCTTTTCAAACGGCATGGACCCGGAGTACGTAGTAATCGGTCGCGTCGCGCGGCGCATTTGGGCACGGGCAATGCGTGAGCGCTACGGCGCCGGGTCACGCTCGCAAATGTTGAAATACCACGTGCAGACGTCGGGCCGCAGCCTGCACGCGCAGGAGATCAGCTTTAACGATATCCGTACAACGCTGCAGGCGCTGTACGCGCTGTTCGATAATTGCAATAGCCTGCACACCAACGCGTACGACGAGGCGATCACGACGCCAACGGAACAATCGGTGCGACGAGCTGTGGCGATACAATTGATCATTTCGCGTGAGCTCGGCCTCAATTTCTGCGAGAACCCCTGGCAGGGCTCGTATATTATTGACGAGCTGACCGAACTGGTCGAAGAGGCCGTGTACAAGGAGTTCGAACGCATATCCGAGCGCGGTGGCGTACTTGGTGCCATGGATACCATGTACCAGCGCGGCAAGATCCAGGACGAAAGCCTTTATTACGAAAGCAAAAAGCATGACGGTTCCCTGCCATTGATCGGCGTGAATACTTTTTTGCCCAAGGAGGGCCAGGAAGATGAAGTGCATGCGCTTGAGCTGATTCGCTCCAATGATGCAGAGAAGAACGACCAGATCAGGCACGTTCGTGATTTTCAACGCACGCACTCGGACAGCTCGGCCGCTGCGTTACGTCAGCTGCAGGAGGCTGCCAGGCAACGGAGCAATGTTTTCGCCGAACTCATGGAAACCGTCAAGTCGAACTCATTGGGGCAGATATCCGATGCACTCTACGAAGTTGGCGGAGAATATCGTCGCAACATGTGAGCCGACAGTAAATTAGTGAATTATTAAAAGAGGTTTCTTGCATGGCCGATACAGTCAACTACGAGCAAGATGGCAATGTCGCCATCGTTGCGCTCAATCGTCCCGACGCCCTGAACGGTTTCACCAGTGCAGTTTGCCGCGACCTGCTTGCCATGCTGGAACGAGCGGCTCAGGATGAAAAAATTCGTGTCATTGTACTAACCGGCGAGGGCCGCGCGTTCAGTGCCGGGGCAGACCTGAAGTCCGGATTCGAAGGGACCCGAACGACACAGGGCAAGCTTAACTACGAGTACCGACCCGCGCTTGCGACCATTGCCCAGATGCCGAAGCCGGTCATCGCGGCGGTGCCGGGTTTTGCCGCCGGTATTGGGATGTCGTTTGTGCTGCATTCCGACCTGGTCATTATGGCGGACGATGCTTTTTTGTTGTCGCCGTTCACAACTATTGCGCTATTGCCAGATGGTGGTGCCAACTGGCTCCTGGTACGGCAGCTGGGATACCGTCGCGCTTATCAACTCGCGGTCGAGTCAGAGCGAATTAGCGCGGCGCGCTGCGTAGAACTCGGACTCGCCAACAAGTCGGTGCCGGCAGCGACGCTCCGCGAGTCTGCACTTGGCTGGGCGAAGGAATTGGGCCAGCGCGCGCCACTATCGCTGGCGGCGACGAAGAAAGCTATGCGCCATGCGATGCAGCACGACTGGGCAAGCAGTTACGATCTCGAAGCGGAACTGCAGGAGAAACTCAGGAATTCGGCGGATGCCGCTGAGGGCGTTGCTGCGTTTTTCGAAAAGCGCCAGCCAGATTTTTGCGGCAAATAGCCGCGAGCACCGGCGCGTGAGAGGCTGGCCTGGAGATGACCTCCATGGCCGTGGGAGCGGCATCCTGCCGGGCTCCGGTGGTGGGCCGATCGCGCCGGGACGG
>DDIS01000112.1 GCA_002338615.1 Proteobacteria bacterium UBA1844
ACACCGACCTGCTGGGGTCACCGATTGCCGGCACCAACGGCACCAGCTACATCGAGCACTACCGGCCCTGGGGTGAGAAGTGGAATAACCCGATCCAGCTGGCCAATGATGTGGGTTTTACGGGTCATCAGCACGATGTTGCGACCAACCTGACTTACATGCAGGCCCGCTACTACGATGATGTGGTGGGACGGTTCATGGCGGTGGATCCGGTTGGGTTTACGGCCAAGAACCCGATGTCATTCAATCGCTATTTGTATGTGAATAATAATCCGTACAAGTACAACGATCCGGATGGTGAATTCCTGAACTTCGCCACTGGAATCGTACTGGGAGCGGCTATAGGGGCAGGGCTTGAAGCAGCGCGCCAAGTAATTTCCGGAGAGGAAATCAACTACAGTAAAATAGTTGTTTCCGCGGGGGCAGGTGCGATTGCAGGTCTTGGCGGAGGACTTGTCGCGGGGCAGGTAGCTAGAGTGTCTGCCCAGATTGCTAGGGCGACAGGTACAGGGCTAAATGGCGCATCAAAGGTTATCGCGTCTGCCGCCGGGAATGCGCCAGTCGGTGGAGTAGCATCTGTTGCTGAGAAGGTTGGGCATAACCAGGTAGATGGTAAGCCGCTAGGGGACGGTACGGCTGAGGCCGCTCTTTACGGTACATTTTCCGGTGGCGTTGCGGGAGGATCAGTCGCAGCAACAGGACAAGCGTCGATGTTGACTGGTGTCGCGAAAGAGCTCGTTGAGGCTGGTGTTGGCGCTGTTGCCGAGACCGCCACCGAGAAGGGATTGGAGAAGTCGGCTCACTATATTTCGGACAAATTTGATGAATGACACCAAATGCCAGTTTCTCAACTATATGCGACGGTATTCGCTGCTATGCACTTTTATGACCAGTCTGACTTGGATCTTGGCGATAGTTCTCATTGTTCTTCGTGGAGATTCAATCAATTGGTTGTGGGCCATCTCCATGTTTCCAGTATTATTCGGTGTGTTTGGTGTATTGATATTCATTCCCGCCGCCTACCTGGACGCAAGGAATATTGGAGATGGGGAATAGTTGTCCAATAGTACTAAAGCAAACTTTTTCAGGGGTAACGCAGCGATTGGGGAGGTAGGAGGCAATGACGGGCCCCACGAAGGTGCCAAGAGTGCACGTTGCATTTCCCATCAATGGATGTGCCGACGGCGAATGCGAAAATATGCATGCGGTCCCGTTAGGCGGCGCGACGTACATCCTGGACAACTCGCCTTTCTATGTCTACGGCATCAGTTACTGTGACACCTTCGAAGCTGTTCAGCGCGATGGTCGACTGGTGTTTCTAAGGGTGCTGGAGCGCGGTGGTCACTCGACCTACCGGGTCAAGCTTCCTGTCGGAGCGGATCACGGCTATTTCCTCTTGCATTGGCGGGTCCTCGAAACATTAGGCTGCACCTACGAGGGAAGTGCCAGCGGTGAGGCTAGACTCTACTCTATCGACATGGCTCCGTCGGTTGACGTCGCTGCGGCGTATGCGTGGATGGACGCAAAGCAGCATGATAGCGTGTGGTTTTTTGAGGAAGGACACTACTACAAGCCTGAACACGGTAGCGCCGTGCTGACGAACTGACCCCTTTCAATGTAAGGAGCCCCATGAAAAAGCTAATTGCTATTGCACTTGCCTCTACCTTGTTTGGTGTGGGATGTACGCGCGAAGATCCTGCGGCAGTAGAAGAAGAGCCCGCTGTATCGAGCGCTGCTCAAATGGAACCAGCGCCTGAATCGCCAACTCAAGCGATCATGCAGAGCTATAGCTGCGAGAGTGGGCAAGTAGTCAAAGCAAACTATTCGTCTTTTGATACAGCCACGGTTCAGTATCAGGACAGAACACACGAGATGCACGTGGCGGTATCTGCAAGCGGTGCCCGCTACGTCGGCGACGGGATGGAATGGTGGACCAAGGGGAGCGGACCGGGGTCGGAGGGGACACTTTTCCACCACCAGGCGGATGGCACAAGTGGCTCCATAATAGAAAGTTGTGTAGCGGATTGAGCGAGGCTTGGTTGTAAAGGGTGGATTTGAGCGGACAGATATTGTCAGACGAAATTACGCTCCGAACGCATGCAGGCTTTAACGATTGCGATTGTACGCTCCAGCCGCTTCCCTCCTTTAGTGTCGAAAGTCAAAATGTTCCTTGCTGGTCCGATCATTTTTTTGCAGGCGATGTAGAAACAAGTCTTTAGTTGCGAAACGCGGCGTCGCCGAAGTCTGGACATTCTTCCACCGCTTCCGGGTTCTGAAGATCTTGTCGGCTATCAGCCAGCCAACACTCGTCGAAGATTGAGCAGTAGCAAAATTCAATGAAGTTGCCAGGATTGGCAACTGTTGTCCGAAACTGGCGCGCAAGAATCGGATCAGTTGTACTGAATGTAACCACCTTCTCATCAGGACTCAATACGCGACCGCTAATGAAATTGCGACTCACCTGGTCGGTGAGCTGTCCTCCCAGTTGCGCGACAGCATGTGCCCAATCGCGGATAGGATCACCGTCGATTACCAATCGCATCGCCCGCATCCTCGCAGGACCAACACCGGCATTTTTAAAGGACACCTCGAACTCGGCTGATTCACCCGAATCAGCGTCTACTGTCGAAAACTGAACGAAGGGCCACACGGCCGCAGCCGTCTGTTGGCGCACAGCCGCAGACTCGGTTAACGCCGCGTAAAGAGCCACAACCGCAATAAACGCCCCTGCCACGGACAATATGGTCTGCCAAAACGTCAAACGCAAAAAGATACGTTCGGTCTGGGCAAGCACTGATTCAGATTGCGCATCCAACGGCGGGTCTTCTCGTGTTTCAGGAGTGTCTTCCGACATGTGAGTGCTCCGAGTTAATAACAAAAACGTTTTGCCGCAACGAGGCTCAGACTGCGGCTTGCCAGTGTGATAATAGTTCGCTGCCAGGACGACCGCTGCACGCCCTGAGTAACTCAGTCAAGACCTTGCGGAACGACCGACTGCAGTTCGAAGTCTAGGAGACATATTCTATTAAAATCCACTCAAATCGAAGTTGAACCGCAGCTAGCTTAGTAAGCGGCCACTCGACCGTCGTCCTGGCGGCCCGTCATTCAGGCCGGGTGCGGCCAGAAGCCGACATTCAGCCTTGCTTGTTTTCCTCTACGACTCGCCTACAAAGTGCTTCGTAGAATGCCTCAAATTGCTCCTGCCCATCAAACGCGCGCCGGGGCAGAATATGGAATAGCCAAGCATTGATTTGAACTGTAATTGCAAATTTTGTCTTGTCGATCTTCTGAATCGCAGGCCAATAGTTCAACGTATCGTTTGCCGCAGTCTGCTCTCGAAACCCAACATCTTCTATGGTGTAAGTGTGTTTACCCAAGACGCCAGACTTGGTGTTCGAATTGAGCAGAATGAACACCAATGAAAACACAAAGATAGCCGCGAAACCGCCAGCCGACGAGACCACGACCAAAATCCAATCGATCTCTTCTCCCAATCTTTCGGCTTTGCGCCAAGCGAAAAATGCGACTCCGACTAGAATGATGGCTATCAGTTGAAGGTGCGACCTCAGTCGAAACAATTTCGATAGGTTGAACTTCGTAATGTCGCCGCGAGTAACGTGCAACTCAACTTGCATTCATGCTTGCTCCGAAATTAGGGCTACGGCCAGCGCCGAAAACTTGCTTTCGCGAATGAGCGCAAGGGGTCAACTGCTGCCCCGCAGGAGCTTACCAGTCGACCGGCCGGTATCAACTGCAGGGCGGTCAATGGTTTCAATTCAATCTGACGGCATCTGTCATATCAAGTCTCGATTTTCACAGCTAAGTCCGGGTTGATATGAAACTCGCTTAAGTCATCAGATTCCTCGACTTCAATACCTTCGCCAAGAAAATCCTCATTGAACAGGTACAGGCAGGTTCCTTCCGGTGCCGTGAGCGCCTGGAACGCGCCCTCGAAGCCTGGAAAGTTTTGCGGCACAAAACCGTAGCGCTCGCAGGTGGCCGCCAGTGCATCCTTGTCGGTGCAGCGAAAACACAAAGAGGGTCCGCTGAGGGCGATGCTCTCGGAAAGACCGAGCGCGACGCCGCCGGCATCAAAGCGCATGTGCATGGTTGGTTCCTCGCGCATGTCGAGCACGAGCGGCGCGACAGGTGCCCAGAAGCGCGCCGAGTGCATGGCATCACGAACCGGCAGCGTCACCTCGAACCAGTGGCCACAAACCGAGTCATTGCGGTCCTCGTCGGTGGCGTAATGCGTACGTGCTTCGAGCATGATGATGGCGTGGCCATCCGGGTCATCGAGATGTAACTCGTTGAATGCATCTTCGTCGAGCTGCATGTAGCTGAAATTAAAGCCGTGATCGCTCATCGAACGCGCATGCTTTGCAAGATCGGGTTGTACGAACCCGAGGGCCGGAGAATTAAATTCCCGTTCGTGCAGGCCAATGTGCAGTGCGCCGTCACTGACCACCGCGTATTTGTGCGGCCATACGTCGGCGATGCCTATTTCCTCGAAACCAAGCATCTTGTAAAAATGCAGCGATGCAAGAATGTCCGGCGTATGTACGCAGAACTCGTGAAAGTTACCAATACCGCTCAACGTTCAGCTCCCATGGCAAGCGCCCGCGCCCGGCTTTGTTCGCCGCTATCCAGCGACGCGGCCGCGGTCGTGTCAAGCCACCCGGCTGCATGCTCCTCGATATGTTGCGCGAGAAACGCCGTGTGCGCCTCGCTCGCATTCAAGGCGGGAACATAGTCGATCCGACCACCGCCGGATTTTTGAAACAGTGCGCCGTACTGCAGCGCAATTTCTTCAAGTGTTTCCAGGCAGTCCGCAGCAAAGCCAGGGCAAACAACATCGAGTTTGGCCATGCCCTGCTTGCCAAGTGCGCTGATGACCTCATCGGTGTACGGCCGCAGCCACTCATCACGTCCGACCCGCGACTGAAACGCAATTTGCCATTCGTTCTCGCCAAGCTGCAATGCCTCGGCAACAAGACGCGCCGTTTTCTGGCAGTGACAATGATAAGGATCGCCATCGTGCAATAGTTTCTGCGGCACGCCGTGGAACGAGAACAGCAATTTATCGCCCTTGCCGTTGTCCTGCCGATGGGTGCGAATGCTGTTGGCAACGGCGTCGATAAAATCCGGCGCGTCATGATAATGATTGATAAAACGAAATTCGGGAACCCAGCGGCGTTGTTGCAGCAACGTGCTGACAGCGTCAAAAACCGAGCCCGTGGTTGTGCCCGAATACTGCGGGTACAGTGGTAGTACGATAAGTCGTTGCGCACCGGCCGCGAACAGTGCGTCGAGCGCTGATCGGATGGAAGGTTGGCCGTAGGACATGCCAAGCTCGACCCGGACATCGACGGCCAGGCTGTGGTTCAGCTTTTCCTGCACGGCGTTTGCAATAGCCTTCGAGTGCAGCAGCAAGGGTGAACCGAGATCGGTCCAGATTTTGCGGTAGGCTCGCGCCGAGCGTGCCGGGCGAATGCGCAGGATGACGCCGTGCAGGATCAGCCACCATAGCGGGCGCGACATTTCCACCACCCGCGGGTCCCACAGAAACTCCGCGAGGTAGCGGCGCACCGATCGTGCATCAGGCTTCTCCGGCGTGCCAAGATTGACGAGCAGGACACCCAGTACATCGGACTGGCCGTGCTCAAAAGCTAACGATGACTGGTACGTCGGCATAGTCGTCCGAAGCGCGCTTGGTGAGCGTAACAGTAAAGGAAAGCCGCATGCTGTACCAGCATCGGGCGCTATAATCGCTTGTCTTCTAAAGCATTTGTGACACAGGTAGCACTATGAAAGAGCAGTCCGCAGAATCCGGGCAAGCGCAGGACTCGAGAACAGAACGGTGGTGGTTGGTACGTGACACCGCGGTATTGCAGGTGAAGTTGATGGTTGACGGCGTGCGCGACCTTGTCCTGGTGCCAAGCTCGATCATTGCCGCCTTCATCAGTTTGCTAACGGGCAGGAATGGCCGCCCTGGCCCGCAATTCGAGCGCCTGATGGATTGGGGCAAGCGCAGCGAACGGTGGATAGACCTGTTCGGCACGCATGGTAATGCGACGGCCGCAAATGCTGATGAAGGCAATGATGCCGACGGCAATATTGATAGCCTCGTGCGACGCATGGAGTCGTTTGTCGTCGACGAATACCAGCGTGGCGGGCTGACCCGGCAGGCAAAAGAGCGTATTGACAAGGCCCTCGATGCGCTGCAGAGCAAGCGAGATCCACGCTAGCCCGGATTGCAGTGTCGGGTTGAGTGGCTAAATCGTGCCAAAGAGAACCCTACTGAGGTGCGGCCTCCAGGATCGCGCTGACGCCCATGCCGCCGGCCGTGCAAACCGAAATCAGGCCGCGACCATGCCCTTGCTCGCCGAGCATCTTCGCAAGCGATGCGACAATGCGCGCCCCGGTCGCCGCGAACGGGTGGCCAATGGCGATACTGCCACCCTTCATGTTCAGACGGTTCAGGTCGATAGGTCCCATCGGCGTCGTGCGACCAAGTCGGTTGCGACAAAATTCTTCTGACTGCCAGGCCTTCAGCGTTGCAATAGTCTGTGCGGCGAAGGCCTCGTGAATCTCGTAGAAGTCAAAGTCCTGCAATTTCAGGTTCGCCTGGTTCAGCATGTCGGACACTGCGTACGCGGGGGCCATCAGCAAACCCTCGTCACTGACAAAATTGACAGCCGCTACCTTGGCAAACGTGAGGTACGCCAGCACCGGCAGATTCTTTTTCCGTGCCCAGTCTTCGGAAGCAAGCAATACAGCGGCCGCACCGTCCGTCAACGGTGTGCTGTTGCCGGCGGTCATCGTTCCTTCACCGCTCTTGTCGAAAACCGGCTTCAGCTTGGATAGTTTTTCGAAAGTAGAGTCGCGACGAATATTGTTGTCTTCCTCGGCATCCTGAAACGGCACTACGAGGTCGTCATACCAGCCCTCGTCATAGGCGTTGGCGGCTTTGACATGACTTGCGAGCGCCAGCTGGTCCTGGTGTTCACGTTGTACGTCCCACTTCTGCGCCGTGATTTCCATACTTTCACCCATCGACAAGCCGGTGCGGGGTTCCACAACACTGGGGATGACCGGCTTCAAGCTGCCGGGACGCAAGCGAAACCAGGGCTTTATACGATCAATGAACGAGTGTGCGCTGTGCGCATCAAGCAGGATGCGGCGGAAGTCGTCACCAAACACGATTGGTGCGTCACTGACAGAGTCGACGCCGCCGGCCATACCGCAGTCGATCTGGCCCAGTGCGATCTTGTTGGCGATCATGATGGCGGCCTCGAGGCTCGTGCCGCAAGCGCGCTGCAGGTCGACGCCGGGCGTCCGCATCGACAGGCCCG
>DDIS01000211.1:0-6203 GCA_002338615.1 Proteobacteria bacterium UBA1844
TGGCCGTCCGCTGGCCGTGCGCCGGCTGAATGTCATCGAGCACCTGGACCGCGCAGTCGCAGTCGGGGTTCGAATAACGCCGGCGCTCGTTCGCGACAACCGGGTGCTGGCCTGTGGCAGCCTGAGCGCGCGCGATGTTCGCCGCGCACTCGAGAAGGATTTGCGAAGTGTCCCTGACCATCAGTGAAGTTGCCGGGCGGACCGGACTGTCGGCGGATACGTTGCGATACTACGAACGAATCCGCTTACTGCCGGCGCCGGCCCGCACAGCCGGCGGGCAACGTAGCTATGACGACCGGGATATTACGCGCTTGTCATTTATTGGACGTGCCAAAGCGATCGGGTTTTCCTTGTCCGAGATTGGCGAGTTGCTGAAGTTTCGCGAAGACCCGGCCGGCAGCAGCCGGGCGGTGAGGGAACTTGCCGCACAAAAACATACTATCGTCGTGGAGCAACTCGCCGAACTGCAGGCGGTGGAAAACGAACTCGCCTTGCTTCTCAATCTCTGCCGCGGCGCCCCGGGTGATTGCCCGATTCTGAATAAACTCGACGGAGATGCGGGAACCCGTAACCAATAGGCACTGTTGTCGTGCTGACTTCCGGACCGTCATCCGGCGCAGCAGGAAAGCTGACTGACATCCTTGAAAAACGTCTGGGCGCAGAGCTTGAGCCCCTCGACCATGGTCAGGTACGGGAACAACTGGTCGGCAAGTTCCTGCACGGTCATGCGGTTGCGAATCGCGAGCGCGGCCGACTGGATCATCTCGCCTGCCTCCGGCGCGAGAATCTGCGCGCCGATCAGCCTGCCGGAAGCAGCGTCTGCAACCAGCTTGACGAAACCGCGCGTCTCGAAGTTCGCCAATGCGCGCGGCACGCTGTCGAGTTCGAGCACGCGGCTGTCCACGTCGAGACCCGAATCGCGCGCTGCGCCTTCGGTCATTCCCACCGTGGCCACCTGCGGATCCGTGAACACAACCGCCGGCATTGCCGATAAATCCAGTTTTTTCGAGCCACCCGTCATGTTGATCGCCGCCCGGGTGCCGGCAGCGGCGGCAACGTAGACGAACTGTGGCAGCGCCGCGCAATCACCGGCTGCGTAGACATCGGGTGCCGACGTTCGCAGTCCCTCGTCGACGACGATTGCACCGCGTTCATCGGTACGAACACCGGCCGCGTCGAGATTCAAGGCGGCAGTTGCGGGCGGGCGTCCCGTTGCAACGAGCAGGGCATCTGCCGCAATTTCCTCGTTCACCGCGTGCACGCTGAACTGCCCGTCGCGGTGATCCACACGAGATGCCGTTGTCTGCATCAGCAATCGAATTCCTTCCGACTCGAAAGCCTCTGCGAGCCCCGCGCCGAGCGCCGGGTCCTCTGCCGACAACAAGGTCGAGCGCGCAAGCATCGTGACAGCGGCGTCCAGGCGCCGGAACGCTTGTGCAAGCTCGACCGCCACCACGGAGCCGCCGATGATGACCAGGCGCTCCGGGATCCAGTCAGCAATAAGCGCATCCGTTGATGTCCAGTACGGTGTGTCGGCGAGGCCCGGGATGTCGGGCCGCGCCGGCGCCGAACCGGTCGCGATCAAGATGCGGTCCGGTGACAAGGTTTTCTTGCCACCTTCCGCCAGTTCGATCGTCAGCTTTTTCGGGCCCGCAAAGGTTGCGCGTCCACGCAGCAGCCCGATCGCCGCGTTGTCCTCGAGCAGTTGCTCGTACTTCTGCTCGCGGAGTTCGTCGACCCGCGCCGACTGCTGCGCCAGCATTTGCCGGCGATCGATTAAAGGTTCGCGGGTACCGAGACCGCGGAACGGGTGACGACGCTGCTGCTCGGCCAGCTGCGCGCCGCGAATCATGATCTTGGACGGCACGCAGCCGACGTTGACGCAGGTACCGCCGATCGTGTCGCTGCTCTCAATCAGGGTAACGGTCGCGCCCTCCTCCGTCGCGCGTATCGCGGCGGCGAACGCCGCGGAACCGGAACCGATAATGGCGACGTTGAGCCTGGTGGTGGCCATGATTGGAGGTCTCCTGCCGAAACGTGAGTGCCCCGTGATTTTCCGTCGCTTGCCAGCACGGAACGGGGAAGATGTATGACTCGAACGTTACTCCCTGTAGTCGCTACAGGGTCAACAGGGTTTCGGACATCAGTACGCAGACGCGTACCCATGGTGTTGCTGTCACCCCCGGATGCGATCGTTGTCGCGCAATTCCAGTTGGTCGTCCGGATCCAGCAGGGCGTCAATGACCGGGCAATCGGGCACGTTTCGGCCGGTGCAACGTGACGCGACTTTCCTCAGGGTTTTCTCAAGCCGCTCTAGATCGCGGATTTTCGCGGACACCGCGTCGGCTTGCGTGAGCGTCAATGACTTCACTTCGGCACAGCTGTAGTCGTGGTCATCCACGAGCTCCAACAAACTTCCGATATTGGCCATTGAAAATCCGAGTTGCCGGCACCGCCTGATGAAGCGCAGCCGGTCCAGGTGCTCCGGGCCGTACATCCGGTAGCCGCTGCTGGTTCGCGGCGGATCCGGCATGACGCCGGCTTTCTCGTAATAGCGTATGGTTTCCTTGTTGACGCCGGTACGCGCCGCAAGCTCGCCGATGGAATACTCACGCTTCGTGCTTGTCATGATCGGCTTGACTCTGTAGTGGCTACAGGGTTTATGGTCCACCCAACATTGAGGTTTTTGCAAGGCATCCGCGTGACAACCGCCGGGAAACAAGATTCTGCCGGGCGCAAGCGGCTCTTCGCCGCGGGTGGGCTGCTGGGCGCCATCCTCGCATCGACATGCTGCATCGCACCGCTGGTATTGCTCACGCTGGGTGTGAGCGGCGCGTGGATGAGCAACCTGACCGCCCTTGCGCCCTACCAGAGTTACTTTATTGCCGCCACGCTGGCGTTTCTCGCTGCGGGCTACTGGCACGTCTATTTCCGGCCGGCCCGATCCTGTGACACGGACGACAATTGCGGTTCGCCGCAATCCGAACGTATCGTCAAGATTGCGCTGTGGCTTGCCACCGCGCTGGTCATGCTGGCGCTCGGCATCAATCTTGTCCTGCCCTATTTCCTGTGAGGAGATTCACCATGTCGAAATTCTTAGCTACCGGGGCCGTGATGGCTTTTTTGTTCGCTGCTGTACCGACTCACGCGGAAACGACCACCGCCACGCTGACCGTCGACAAGATGTCCTGCGTCACTTGCCCGCTTACGGTCCGTAAAGCCATGGAGCGCGTGCCAGGCGTGATCGAAGTCGACGTCGATTACGACAGCAAAACAGCGACGGTGACTTTTGACGATGAGCAGACAAGCATCGATGAGATCGCGAATGCGTCAACAGAAATAGGCTATCCCGCGACACCGAAATAATTTTCCGTCTCGGTTAGCCCCATACCGCGACGGCTCCCCGCCCATGCGCAACTGGACGGAACGACACCAGTCCTGGATTTACCTGCTCAGCATCCTCGCGGGTCTGGCCGTGGGGCTGCACCAGCCGGACATGACGGCGCGGCTGGACGCTGTTCTCTGGCCGCTCCTTGGCGGGCTGCTTTATGCCACCTTCACCCAAGTTTCTCTGACGCGCATCTTCCTCTGACGTGACGCGCATCGGCCAGGGGTTCAGGGACAGGCGTTTCCTGGCGGCCCTGCTGCTTGGCAACTTCGTGCTGATTCCCCTCGTCGTGGGCGGGCTGGTGACCGTCCTGCCCGTGTCGGCCGCCGTTCAGGCCGGTGTCCTGATGGTGCTGCTCGTCCCGTGCACCGACTGGTTCATCAGCTTTACGCACCTCGGCAAAGGCGATGCAGGCAGGGCCATCGCCGCCACGCCGATGCTCTTGCTCGTACAGCTGATAGTCTTGCCCGGTTATCTCTGGATTTTTCTGGGCGGGGAATGGTTGCAGGCAGCGCTCAGCACCCACCTGCTCAGCGCCTTTGCGGGATTGATTCTCACGCCACTCGCCCTGGCGTGGGGGACCGAGCGCCTGGCCCAACGCAATCACAACGCCAGGCGCTGGGTTCATGGAATGAGCGTGTTGCCCGTGCTACTGCTGGCGCTGGTCGTCTTCGTCATCGCGGCCTCGCAGGTGACGGCCGTAACGGGTTTGACCGGCGTACTGATGCAAGTGCTGCCGATCTTCGTCACATTCCTCGTCTTCGCTGCGTACCTCGGAAAGACGCTCGGCAAGCTGTTCCGGCTGCCCGCGCCTTCGGCCAGGACCTTAGCCTTCAGCTTCGGCACCCGCAATTCCTTCGTGATGCTGCCGTTGGCCTTGGCGCTGCCGGACACCTTGCAGGCCGCAGTGGTCGTCATTGTTTGCCAGTCGCTCGTTGAGCTGTTCGGGATGGTGGTCTACATTTCCTGGATTCCAGGGAAGTTGATTCCGAGCCCTTGCGAATAACTTCCCGAGTTCACTCTGAACGACTATTTCGGGCCGGCATAGACCAGTAACCTTCTCACGATAATCTCATTCCAATCAGATCTTCCGGAGGCACCCGTTTTCATGCCAGCATGCAATGACTGCGCAACAGAAACCGCCACGCAAGGCCCTGACCCGCGTTTTGCGCGCGTATTGTGGGCCGCCCTCCTGGCCAACGCCCTGATGTTCGGTGTCGAATTGACCGCCAGCATCATTGCCGATTCGGTATCTCTGCTTGCGGACGCCGTCGACTTCTTCGCCGATGCAACGAACTACGCGATCAGCCTGTTTGTCGTCGGAATGGGGTTGGCAGCCCGCGCTCGCGCCAGCCTGGTCAAGGGCGCAACGATGGCGGCTTTTGGGTGCTGGATTATTGGCAATGCAATCTGGCGGGCAATGACGGGCAGCGAACCGGACGCCGCCATCATGGGCAGCATCGCGATACTCGCCCTGGCCGTCAACGTGGCGGTCGCCGTTATGCTATATCGTTATCGGCAAGGTGACAGCAACATGCGCTCAATATGGCTGTGCAGCCGGAACGACGCCATCGGCAATATCGCCGTTCTGCTAGCGGCTGCCGGTGTCTTTGCCAGCGCAAGCCATTGGCCGGACCTGCTGGTCGCCGCGTTGATTGCGAGTCTCAATTTGCATGCAGCGGTGCATGTCATCCGAATGGCGCGGTCCGAATTGAGGGCCGACAATGCGAGAATCGCGAAACGGGCCACCGGGCGCATGTGATGCATCCGCTATAATTTGCCCGTTAGTTACGATAAGCTCGCCCCGCCATGCATCGATTCGTCTGCCAAATTGTCCTGATTTCCGTGCTGTTCCTCAGCCTGGACAGCGCGGCTGACCGCGTGTCGGAAGGCCACCCGCATGGCGGCATGGACGACGTCAATGGAACCTTGCCGCTCTGCTTGTCGCCGACCGTCGACGACGAAGAGCACCACGACATAGACGAAAATCATTGCGAGCATTGCTGTCATGGGCACGCTTCCAGCATCGCAATGGACGCACGCAAGAATGCAACCGTAAACCATGCTTCGCCCGTGCGCCGCAAGCTCTCGCAACTCAACGCTCGCGACGGCACCGCACCACCGACACCACCCCCCAACGCCTGATTCAGTTCCTGAGACCAGTCCGCGCGCGCCGATTGCCGACTCGCGCGGCCCCCTGTAGTTCTGACGGAAAACTGAATCATGAAGCATTCCAACCGGATGCTCGCCGCACTGTGCGGCGGGCTGATCATGCTGCCGTGGATAAGCCTGGCAGCACCTCCTGACAAAGCCGATGCCGCGCTAAAAGATTTCATCCGGATCGTCGTCGAGCGAAATCCGCGCGTTGAGGCAGCTCGTGCGGCCCTCGAGGCCAGCGATGCCCGCAGCAATGCGGCATCCCGGCCACTTTACAACCCGACGCTGTCGATCGACGCCGAGGATACCGACGTTGAGCGCACGCAGACCATCGGCTTAAGCCAGACAATCGACTGGGCAAACAAACGCGAGGCACGCAGTGACGCGGCTGCCTTTCGGCGAGAAGCAACGCTCGCGCGTTTCCTGTCAGCCCGCCGCGACGTCATCGTCGAGTTACTGGATGGCCTGGCGCGCTACCGTACCGGGACGCAACGGGATCGCCTCGCGGCCGAACGCGTCGAGGCGATGAACGAATTCGCAGAACTGGCCGGCAGGCGTTTCGATGCCGGTGACCTGAGCCAGGTCGATCTCGACCTGGCGCGGATTGCCGCAAGCGACGCACGCATTCAGAAAGCGCAAGCCGCGGCTGTATTGGCGG